>CAZFFB010000368.1:0-2133 GCA_964517735.1 uncultured Pseudomonas sp. | reverse complement strand
GATGTTATGGATGACCAGCAGCGAGACTTCGCCCTGTGGGCGCTCGTTGCAGTTGGGCGAGGGGCAGCAGCGGGCGGCGCTGCACCAGCCCTCGGCGTCGATATGCATGGTGAATTCCAGACAGGCGCCCACAGGCGAGGGTACGTCACTCTAGAGCAAGCCAGCAGGGCTCGGCCAGTGTCCGCGCCCGCGCAGTAAAGTGCCTATAATCGCCGCACCCGTCCGAGGAGTCCGCCATGCCTAACCTTCGCCTTGCCGATCTCACCGCCGAAATCAGCGCCAACGTGCGTACTGCGCTTGCCGAGGACATCGGCAGCGGCGACATCACCGCCCAGCTGATCCCCGAGCAGCGCCTGGCCCGCGCGCGGATCATCACCCGCGAAAATGCCATTGTCTGCGGTACTGCCTGGGTCGACGAGGTGTTCCGCCAGCTCGATCCGCGCGTGCAGGTGAGCTGGAACGTCGCCGATGGCCAGCGCGCCATGCAGGATCAGACCCTGTTCAGCCTCGAAGGCCCGGCCCGCGCCCTGCTCAGCGGCGAGCGCAGCGCACTGAACTTCCTGCAGCTGCTCTCAGGCATCGCTACCCGCTGCCGCGAATATGCCGACCTGGTCGAAGGCACTCCGGTGAAGCTGCTCGACACCCGCAAGACCCTGCCTGGCCTGCGCCTGGCACAAAAATATGCGGTCACCTGCGGCGGCTGCCACAACCACCGCATCGGTCTGCACGACGCCTTCCTGATCAAGGAAAACCACATCGCCGCCTGCGGCGGCATCACCCAGGCGGTCGCCGCCGCCCGGCAGATCGCCCCGAATCGTCCGGTGGAGGTAGAGGTGGAAAACCTCGACGAGCTGCGCGAGGCTCTGGAGGCTGGCGCCGACATCATCATGCTCGATGAGCTTGACCATGACGACATGCGCACGGCTGTCGCCCTCAGTGCCGGCCGCGCCAAACTGGAAGCCTCCGGCGGCATCAACCGTGACACCCTGCGCCGCTATGCCGAGACCGGCGTCGACTACATCTCGATCGGCACCCTGACCAAGGACGTCAAGGCCATCGACCTGTCGATGCGCCTGAGCCTCTGAAGCACCCCGCAGCGGGTATCTGGGCGGCACACCGGAGGGTGTGCCGCCCGCCCCGTTACAGATGCTCCTCGGCGTACTCGGCCAGCACCGAGCGCGGCACCCCCTGCAGCATGATGAGCACACCGTGGGGGAAATCCTTGAAGCGCTCGGTCAGATAGGTCAGCCCCGAGCTGGTCGCCGAAAGATAGGGCGTATCGATCTGCGCCAGGTTGCCCAGGCACACCACCTTCGAACCGTTGCCGGCCCGCGTGATGATGGTCTTGACCTGGTGCGGGGTGAGGTTCTGGCACTCATCGATCAGCAGCAGGGTCTGCTGGAAGCTGCGCCCGCGGATGTAGTTGAGGGATTTGAACTGCAGCGGCACCTTCTGCAGGATGTAATCCACACTGCCGTGGGTGTTCTCATCGTCGCTGTGCAGCGCTTCCAGGTTGTCGGTGATCGCCCCAAGCCAGGGCTCCATCTTCTCCGCCTCGGTACCGGGCAGGAAGCCGATGTCCTCGTCCAGCCCCTGCACGCTGCGGGTGGCGATGATCCGCTTGTAGCGCTTGCTGACCAGGGTCTGCTCGATGGCAGCGGCCAGAGCCAGAATCGTCTTGCCGGAGCCGGCGGCGCCGGTCAGGTTGACCAGATGGATGTCCGGATCAAGCAGGGCATGCAGGGCCAGCGCCTGGTAGATGTCACGCGGGCGCAGCCCCCAGGCCTCCAGCTCCATCGGTGACTGCTGGTGCAGATCAAGGATCAGCAGCTCGCGTCCCTCGACCGCCTGGATCCAGCCGACAAAGCCCTGCTCATCGAGGATGTACTCGTTGATGTGCATGGCCGGCATGTCCTCACCCAGCACCACGCTGTGCAGGGTGCGACCGATTTCCTGGCGGGTCTCCACCTTGCTGACCCGCGTCCAGAACGATCCCTCGAAGCTGTGATAGCCGCGCGGCAGCAGCGCCACATCATCGACCAGCTGGTCGGTGTGGTAATCCTCGGCGGCCACCCCGCAGGCCCGCGCCTTCAGGCGCATGTTGATGTCCTTGCTGACCAGCACCACACGCAC
>CAZFFB010000367.1:0-2134 GCA_964517735.1 uncultured Pseudomonas sp. | reverse complement strand
AAGATCACCCCGCCCTTGGCGGTGCCATCCAGCTTGGTCAGCGCCAGGCCGCTGAGGTTGACCGCCTGGTGGAACAGCCGCGCCTGGCTGAGGGCGTTCTGCCCGGTGCCGGCGTCCAGCACCAGCAGAGTCTCGTGGGGGGCCGACTCGTCCAGCTTGCCGATCACCCGGCGCACCTTCTTCAGCTCCTCCATCAGGTTGTCCTTGGTGTGCAGGCGCCCGGCGGTATCGGCGATCAGCACATCACAGCCACGGGCCTTGGCGGCCTGCACCGCATCAAAGATCACCGAGGCCGAGTCGGCACCGGTGTGCTGGGCGATCACCGCAATCTGGTTGCGCTCGCCCCACACCTGCAGCTGCTCGACTGCCGCGGCGCGGAAGGTGTCGCCGGCGGCGAGCATCACCTTCTTGCCCTCATCCTGCAGCTTCTTCGCCAGCTTGCCGATGGTGGTGGTCTTGCCGGCGCCGTTCACGCCGACCACCAGGATCACATAGGGCTGGCGGCCGGCCTCGATGAGCAGGGGCTGCTCGACCGGGCGCAGGATCGCCGCCAGCTCCTCCTGCAGCGCCCTGTACAGCGCATCGCTGTCGGCCAGCTCCTTGCGCGACACCCGCCGGGTGAGGTTCTGCATGATCGCGCTGGTCGCCTCGACACCGACATCGGCGGTGAGCAGGCGGGTTTCCAGCTCGTCGAGCAGATCATCGTCGATGGCCTTCTTGCCGAGGAACAGGCTGGCCATGCCCTCGCCGATACTGGCGCTGGTCTTGGCCAGCCCCTGCTTGAGGCGGGCGAAGAAGCCCAGCTTGGCGGGCTTCTGTGCAGGCTGCGCCGCAACCGGGGCGGGGGCCGGAGCAGGTTCGGGCTGGGGCTCGGGCTCAGGCTCGGGAGCCGGCGTGATGTCCGGTGCCGTGATGGCCGTCTCAGGCGACGGCAGCAGCTCCGGTGCCGCAGGGGCAACTGGCGCGGCCTGCGCCTCGGCGGGATCTGCCGGCAGCGCTGCAGTACTGGCCGCTACCGTCGATGCCGGGGGCTGGGGGCGATCCTCTGCCGGCAGGGCGGCGAGCGATGCTTCGGCCGGGAGCGTACTGAGCGGCGCAACTGATGGAGCCGGCGGCTCGGCGAGCTGTGCTGCGGGCGGCTCGGCAGGTTGTTCGGGCAGTGACTCCTGAGGGGCAGGCTCGCTGGAGGCCTTGCGGCGGAACCAGCCAAACAGGCCCTTTTTCTCGGCGCTGTCCGGGTTTTTCTTCTCGTCTTTGGAACCAAACATGTGCGGCGTGCTTCTCGGCTGGGCGGCTGCGCACGGGCGTGGCCGCCGGGAATGCGGTTGGGTATCCTAGCACCTCCGCGCCCGCCGGCGCTAAGCCGGACAGCACGCCACAGGACTCCACAGCATGAATGTTTCCGCACGCGGCATCCTGGCCCTGCTGATCGCCAGCCTGCCTCTGGCCGCACAGGCCGCCGCCCCCCAGCCCACCCACAGCTTCAGCCTCGACAACGGCCTCAAGGTCATCGTCCGCGAGGATCACCGCGCCCCCGTGGTGGTCTCCCAGCTCTGGTACAAGGTCGGCTCCAGCTACGAGCAGGCCGGGCTCTCCGGCCTGTCCCACGCCCTTGAGCACATGCTGTTCAAGGGCAGCGCCAAGCTGGGGCCGGGCGAGGCCTCGCGCATCCTGCGCGAGCTGGGCGCCGAGGAAAACGCCTTCACCAGCGCCGACTACACCGCCTACTACCAGGTGCTGGCCCGCGATCGCCTTGAGGTCGCCCTGGAAATGGAAGCTGACCGCCTGGCCAGCCCGACGCTGCCAGCCGACGAGTTCAGCCGCGAGATCGAGGTGATCAAGGAAGAACGGCGCCTGCGCACCGACGACAACCCCACCGCCCTAGCCTTCGAGCGCTTCAAGACCGCCGCCTTCCCGGCCAGCGGCTACCGCACACCGACCATCGGCTGGATGCATGATCTGCAGCGCATGCAGATCGATGATCTGCGCACCTGGCACCGCGACTGGTACAGCCCCAACAACGCCACCCTGGTGGTGGTCGGCGCGGTCGGTATCGACGAGGTGCGCCCGCTGGTCGAGCGGCACTTTGCCTCGATCGCCCCGCGCCCGCTGCCGGCCGCCCGTGCGCCCCTGG
>CAZFFB010000366.1:0-2136 GCA_964517735.1 uncultured Pseudomonas sp. | reverse complement strand
TCGAAGTTCTCCAGCAATACCTGGCGGGTCTTGACCATCGCTTCGCTGATTTCCCCGGACAGTTGCAACTGCAGCTGCTCGAAGCTGCGGCGGATTTCCTCGGGATCACGGCAGTTCTGGTAGATGTCGGCAATACGGCGCTCGAAGTCGACACCGGAACCGATGGAGCCCAGTACCTCGTCGCTTGCGCCGAATACGCCCTCGAACAGCTGGAATTTCTCGGCCAGCAGCTCGTAGACCCGAGCGTCCGCTTCGTTGCTGCGGTCAACGAAGTTCACCACCACCACATCGTGCTTCTGGCCGTAGCGATGGCAGCGCCCGATGCGCTGCTCGATGCGCTGCGGGTTCCAGGGCAGGTCGTAGTTGATCACCAGCGAGCAGAACTGCAGGTTGATACCTTCAGCCCCCGCTTCGGTGGCGATCATGATGGTGCCGCGCTCCTTGAAGTGCTCGACCAGAGCGGCGCGGGTATCGGCGGTCTTGGAGCCGGTGATGCGATCACTGCCGGCGTGGCGCTGCAGCCAGTCCTTGTAGATGCGCTGGGCCGTGGCATCGGTGTTGGTGCCATTGAACAGCACGATGCCGTCGCCATAGGGCGTGTCGGCCAGCAACGACAGCAGATAGTCCTGAGTACGCCGCGACTCGGTGAAGATGATGGCCTTGCGTGCGGCGCCGAGGCGTTCGAGCTCGGCAAAGGCACGCTCCAGGGCGATCAGCAGCGCCTTGCCCTTGGCGTTCTCGCGGATGCTGGTAGCCAGGTTCTTGAACTGCTGCAGCTCGGCGATTTCAGCCGCGATGGCATCGCGCTCGCCAGCGGTCAGAATCACGACCTCTTCGCTGTCCAGCTCCTTTTCACTTTCGTCGGCCAGCTCATCGAGGCCTTCGTAGTCTTCGTCCAGGGTCTGGGTGAGATCGATGACTTCAGATGCCTTGTCGAGATTGCCCTGCAGGCGTCTGGCCATGGTGTCCAGCGCCCCGGCAATCGCATGGGTCGAGGACGCCAGCAGTTTCCAGAGCACCAGAGAAATCAGTTGCCGCTGGCCTTCGGGCAGGGCATTGAGGTTTGGGCGACGCAGGTATTCGGCCACCAGACCGGAGAGCTCACGTTCCTGCTGGCTGGGAGTGAACTCCTGAACAATCGCGCGCCTTGCGGTATAGGGGACGTACTGCTGCACCTGACGGCGCAGGGTGCGCTTGCAGACGCTGCCCAGGCGCTGCCGCAGACCACCAAAGGCCTGCACCCGGTCGGTGTTGACGAACTGGGCGCGGAAGCTGTCGATATCGCCGAAGACACGGTCATCGATCATGCTGACCAATCCGTACAGTTCGAGCAGCGAGTTCTGCAGCGGCGTTGCAGTCAGCAGCACCTTGGAATGCACATGGGCCAGCGCGTCCTTCAGCGTCTTGCCGATGACGTTGTTGCTCTTGTAGACGTTGCGCAGGCGGTGCGCTTCATCCAGCACTACCAGATCCCAGGCAATGGCCTTGACGTCCTTCGCCTTGGCCTTGGCAAACTGGTAGGAGCAGATCACCGGACCGCTGGCGAACACGAAGGGATTCCTGATGCCTTGCTTGCGGAGCGCGTTGTAGCTCTTGGTTTCCAGGATCAGGCCTTGCAGGTTGAACTTGTCCTGCAGCTCCTGGTGCCACTGCTTGCGCAGGTTGGCCGGAACGATGATCAGGAGGCGCCTACGACGCTCGGCCCAGCGCTGGGAGATGACCAGTCCGGCCTCGATGGTTTTGCCCAGACCCACCTCATCGGCCAGGATCACTCCGCGGGACAGCGGATTGCGGCAGGCGAACAGCGCCGCATCGACCTGATGAGGGTTGAGGTCGACCTGCGAGTCGACCAGCGTTGAGGCAAGCGATTCGACCGAATCCCCCGCCGCTCGCCGGGTGAGCAGCCAGGCGTAGTACTGGCGTTGGTGTTCGGTCAGGATGGGGAGGGACATCGTGTTCTCTGTGAGCTGTCTGGTACGGGCACTATGATCGCATTTTTACACAGCGATCTCGGAAACAGGGCAGCACATGCCAGGTGACCTAAATCCTTGGCTCGCTGCCGCCCAGCTCACTCATCCCACCGCCCATCGTTGTCCAGATCCCGATCCGAACCGCCCTGGTCGTAGTCCCAGCGCT
>CAZFFB010000365.1:1305-2167 GCA_964517735.1 uncultured Pseudomonas sp. | reverse complement strand
CCGCAGTTGTGGGCGATGTCGGTGGCCTTGCTCGACCACGGCGAGATGGTGCCGAAGCGCGGCACCACCAGGAACAGGCGGCCGCTGGGCTCCTGCACCGGCACGCTCGGGCCGTACTGCAGCAGGCGGGCCAGCACCTGTTCCTCGTTGCTGTCGAGTGCGCCGGACACCTCGGCGAAATGGGCAAACTCGGCATACAGACCGGCCACGGCCGGAACCTTCTGGGTCAGTTGCTCGAGCAGTTTGCCGTGACGGAAGGCGGAAAGGGCAGGAGTGCCGCGCAGGATCAGCATTGTCGGAACAGCCTCTTGGGCAAGGAGTGCGAAAGCCTGTGATTCTAGCGCAAAGCACCGCGCCCCGGCACCCGCAGGCACAGCCGGCCACCATGACCACGCAGGACAACGACCGGCCGCGTGTATGGACAGGCGCCGGCTTTGCGTATACTCGCCGCCATGCTCAACCTCGACATTCCCCGAATGCGCCACTGTACCTGGCTGCTGACTGCGACTCTGATCCTGCTGCTGGGGGCCTGTGGCAAGTCGCCGACGGCCCTTGAGCGCGTGCAGGAACAGGGTGTGCTGCGGATCATCACCCGTAACAGCCCCTCCACCTATTACCAGGATCGTAACGGGCCGACCGGCTTTGAATACGAGCTGGCCGAGCGCTTCGCCCAGTCGCTTGGGGTATCCCTTGAAGTGGAAACCGCCGACAACATCGAGGCCCTGTTCAGCCGGCTGAACAGCCGCGATGGCCCGCATCTGGCGGCGGCTGGCCTGTTCACCTCATCCGGGCGCAGCGTCGGGTAACCGGCCGGGTCGTGCAGAAGGCCCTGGGTGAGCTGGCGGATCTCGTCCGAGAAGGT
>CAZFFB010000365.1:0-1295 GCA_964517735.1 uncultured Pseudomonas sp. | reverse complement strand
GGCCTGTTCACCTCATCCGGGCGCAGCACGCTGGCCCGGTTCAGCGAGCCCTATCTTGAGGTGACCCTGCAGGTGGTCTATCGCAGCGGTCGCCAGCGACCGACCCAGCGGCAGCAGCTGGTCGGGCAGCGCATCATGGTGATGAAAGGCAGTCATCATGCGCAGGTGCTGGCCGCACTGCGCGCCGAATTGCCGCTGCTGGAATACGAAGAATCTGACGAAGTGGAAGTCGCCGACCTGCTGCGCATGGTCGAGGAAGGCCAGATCGACCTGACGCTGGTCGGCAGCAATGAGCTGGCCATGAACCGCTTTGCCCTGCCCAATATCCGCGTGGCCTTCGACCTGGAAGACCGCCCGCAGCTGGCCTGGGCGCTGCCGGCTGGCAGCGACGACAGCCTGCTGCAGGCCGCCAATCGCTTTTTGGCCAGCGCTGCCCAGAGCTCAGTGCTCAGCGAACTCAAGGAGCGCTACTACGGACAGGCCGATGTGCTGGGTTACGTCGGCACCACCACCTTTGCCCGCCACCTGCAGCAGCGCATGCCCCGTTACGAGCGGCACTTTCGCCAGGCCGGCGAGCAGCACCGCATCGACTGGCGGCTGCTGGCGGCCATCGGCTATCAGGAGTCGATGTGGGAGCCTGAGGCCACCTCCAAGACCGGGGTGCGCGGCCTGATGATGCTCACCCAGCGCACCGCCACCGCCATGGGCGTGAGCAATCGGCTGGATCCACAGCAGAGCATCCAGGGCGGGGCGCGCTACTTTGCCGAAGTGCATGCGGGCCTGCCGGACTCGATCAGCGAGCCGGACCGCACCTGGTTTGCCCTGGCCGCCTACAACATCGGCGGTGGCCATTTGCAGGATGCCCGCAAGCTGACCCGCGAAGCCGGCCTGAATCCCGACAAGTGGCTGGATGTGAAGAAGATCCTGCCGCGCCTCTCGCAAAAGCAGTGGTACAGCAAGACCCGCTACGGCTATGCGCGGGGCGGCGAGCCGGTGCATTTTGTCAATAACATCCGCCGCTACTACGACATCCTCTCCTGGGTCACCCAGCCACCCCTTGAAGGCGGCCAGCTGGCCGATCGTGACCTGCACCGTCCGGGCATCGACAAGCGCAGCAGCCCGCCCTCCTCGCTGTAAAGGTCACGGTGCCGGCAGCGGGGCGGCCTTGCGCCGGCGGGCGCGGAAGAACTCGCTGAGGATCGCCCCGCACGCCTCGCCCAGCACCCCGCCCTCGACCAGCAGGCGATGGTTGAGAAACGGCTGCTCGAAGAAGCGTCCGCGACTTTCCACCACCC
>CAZFFB010000364.1:0-2168 GCA_964517735.1 uncultured Pseudomonas sp. | reverse complement strand
GCACGTTCGGCCACGTCGTGGAAGGCGTCGAACATCAGCAGGGTGTGCTTCAGTTGTTCGGCGGTCACGTTGGCCAGTTCGGCATCGTCCAGCAGCTCGACCAGGGTGGCGATGTTGTAGCCGCCCTGCATGGTGCCCAGCAGCTCGACGGCGCGGGTCTTGCTGATCAGCGGGGAGCCGATTTCGCCCTTGGCGATGGCAGTCAGGAAGCCGGCCTTGACGTAGGCGGCTTCGTCAACACCCGCCGGGACGCGGTTGGTGATCAGGTCAACCAGAAATTCTTCTTCGCCAGCCGGCGGGTTCTTCAGCAGCTCGACCAGACCGGCGGTCTGCTCGGCGTTCAGCGGCTGGGGCACGACGCCCAGGGCGGCACGCTCTTCTACGTGTTTGCGGTAGGCTTCAAGCACAGTATTACCCTCATCAGTGGTCCCTTGCGGGAGTCCGGGACTTTCGTCCAGAAGCTGTTTTCAAAGTTTTACGCCCGCGTTGTGACGGTGTGCCGTCGGAGGCGGTGGCGATCGTCGCCGATCGCCGGACTGTGCTCGTGACGCTTTGAAAACAGCTTCCAGCAGACATTGGCGCCTGTAAAAGGCCCGAGGATTCTAATGGAAAAGCCGTGACAAGTTAAGCAAGCACGCCCGATAGCGGCGGGTGACCCGGCTTAGACAAAGGGCTAACATGCGCCCCGTCCACGGTTGCCAAGCGGTCAAGTCCATGCCCACCCAGCACATCAAGACACCCTGCGTCGGTCTCTGCTCCACGGTCTATGGCGACCTGGTCTGTCGTGGCTGCAAGCGCTTCATGCATGAAGTAGTGGACTGGAACCTGTATGACGAGGCGCAAAAGCGTGCAGTCTGGTGGCGCCTTGAGCAGCTGCTGGTACAGGTGGTTTCCGCCAAGCTCGAGGTTGTGGATGTCGCCTTGCTCCGCCAGCAGCTGGAGCAGCGGCAGATCCGCTTCGTTTCCAGCCAGTCACCCTATTGCTGGGCCTATCAGCTGATTGCCCGCGGTGCGCGGCATATCCGGCGCATCGAAGCCTATGGCATCGTGCTGCTCCCCGAATTTCGTGCCAGTGGCTTGCCGGAGCTGCGTGATGCCATCGATCGCGAGTACTTCCTGCTCTCCGAGGCCCACTATCAGCGCCAGGCGAGCCTTTTGCGCAGCCCGCCGGAAACGGTGCCGGCAGCAGACCCTCTGCCACCACGCTGAGGGCGCCTTTTCCTGTTTTCTCATCGGCCCTGTCTGTGGGGCCTTGTCCATGGAGCTGTGAGTCGATGTCCTTGAGTGCAGAACAGATCACCGAATATCGCCTGTTTGCCGAGCGTCTGGCGGATGCGGCGGCGGCGGCCATTGCCCCTTACTTTCGCAGTCCTCTGTCGGTCAGCGACAAAGGCGGACGCCTGTTCGATCCGGTGACCGAGGCCGACCGGGCTGCCGAGCGAGCCATGCGGGCCCTGATACGTGAACACTATCCGCAGCATGGCATCCTCGGTGAGGAAGAGGAGGCGCTGGAGAGCCGTGATGGCCTGACCTGGGTGCTTGATCCGATCGATGGTACCCGCGCCTTCATCACCGGGCTGCCACTGTGGGGGACGCTGATTGCCCTGAATGACGGGCAGCGTCCGGTGCTGGGGGTGATGAATCAGCCCTTTACCGGTGAGCGTTACCTGGGTACGCCGCAGGGCGCCTGGTGCAACGACCGCAGACTGCAGACCCGCGCCTGCGCCGCGCTGTCCAAGGCCCGGCTGATGTGCACCACACCCGACATGTTCGATACGCCCGCCAGGCGCGAGGCCTTTGCGGCAGTCTCTGCCGAAGCCCAGCTGCTGCGCTTTGGTGGTGACTGCTATGCCTACTGCATGCTGGCATCCGGCTTTGTCGATGTCATTGTCGAGGCGAGCCTGCAGCCTTATGACGTGCAGGCCCTGATGCCGATCGTCGAAGGGGCCGGGGGCGTGATGACCCGCTGGGATGGCGGCGATGCCCAGCATGGCGGTGCGATCATCGCCTGCGGCGACCCGGCGCTGCATGCGCAGCTGGTCGAGCGCCTGCGGCACGCGGCATGACGTCCTGATCTGTCCGCAGATCCCGGGGGGGCGGTTCAGGGCAGTAGCGGGCAGGGCAAGCTGAGGGGTTGTCCGTTGAGCATGAGGCGGCCTTCGCTGTAC
>CAZFFB010000363.1:0-2186 GCA_964517735.1 uncultured Pseudomonas sp. | reverse complement strand
AACAGGCCCGCCGCATCGGCCTTGGCACGGCACTCGTAGGTGATCTCGCCGACACCGACGGTTTCCAGCGCCAGCACATGGCCGGCCGGCACCTGGATGCTCTCGGGCAGCGCGCTCTGCGCCAGCGCGTTGCCGGCGACCAGCAGCGCCGCGGCGGCCAGCAGACGTTGGGAGGTATGGCGGGAAAGGGAGGCAATTTGCATCGAGGTTACTCCACAAAGGGTCGGGATTGTCAGCAGCAGCTTCCGGCTGCCTGATGCTGACTACCCGCCGGCAGCGTCTTTGGATGCAGCGGCTGTGAATTTTTTTGCCGACGCCCAGCGCAGGCGCTTGAGTCGGCGGCGGCCTCGCCCATGGCCTTTACCGCGTTTCCCAGGCTGGGTATGGTGGCGCCCCTCAAGGCAGAGCGCAGGTCACCAACATGGATACGCCCCGCAACATCACCGCTGATACGCCCCTCAAACTGGTGAGCGGTGGCGAGGATCACCCCCTGCTGCCGCACCTGTGTGCCGCGATCCATCAGGCCCAATACATCGATATGGCGGTGGCCTTCATCAAGGTCAGCGGCCTGCGCCTACTGCTCCCCGACCTGCTGGAAGCCCTGCAGCGCCGTGGCACTCAACTGCCGCCCGCGCAGCTGCGCATCCTCACCAGTGATTATCTGGAAGTCACCGATCCACAGGCGCTGCGCCTGCTGATGCTGCTGGCCGAACAGGGCGCTGAGGTGCGCATCTATGAAAGCCAGGGCAGCAGCTTCCACCTCAAGGCCTATCTGTTTGCCGGTGCTGACTGGGGGCGGGCGTTCATCGGCTCCAGCAACATCAGCCGTCAGGCCCTGCGCCATGGTCTGGAGTGGAACTACCGCATCGACTACCCCGGCGATGACGGCTATCTGGAAGCCCGGCGCCGCTTCGAGGCGCTGTTTCACCATCCCCGCAGCACGCTGCTCAGCGACGCCTGGATTGCCGATTACCAGCAGCGCCGCGCCCAAACCGCGTATCGCCCCACACCGGACCATCACGACAACGACCTGCCGCCCACGCCGAACCCACTGCAATGCGAGGCCCTCGAGGCCCTGCGCGCCACCCGTGCCGAGGGCTATCAGCGCGGTCTGGTGGTACTGGCCACCGGGCTGGGCAAAACCTGGCTGGCCGCCTTTGATGTGCAGCAGATGGGCGCACAGCGGGTACTCTTCGTCGCCCACCGCGAGGAAATCCTCAATCAGGCGGCCGCCACCTTTGCCCGCATCCAGCCCCGTGCCCGCATCGGTTTTTACCGCGGCCAGCAACGCGACACGCAGGTCGATTGGCTCTGCGCCTCCGTGCAAACCCTGGGCCGGGCAGAACATCTTGAGCGCTTTGCGCCGCAGCACTTCGACTATGTGGTGGTGGATGAATTTCACCACGCCTCGGCCCCCACCTATCGGCGCCTGTTGCAGCATTTCACCCCAGGCTTCCTGCTCGGCCTGACCGCCACCCCCGATCGCACTGACAATGCCGACATCCTCGCCCTGTGTGATGACAACCTGGTCTATCAGCGCAATCTGTTCTGCGGGGTGCAAGCGCAGCTGCTGGTACCGTTCCATTACTACGGCATCTTGGACAGCGAGGTGGACTATCAGGCGATCCCCTGGCGCAACGGCCGCTTCGACCCGGAGCTATTGGCCAGCAAGCTGGCCACCCTGAGCCGTGCCCGCCATGCCCTGCAACACTGGCAACAGCACGCCCAGCAACGCACGCTGGCCTTTTGCGTCTCCACCCGCCACGCCGATTACATGGCGCGTTATTTCAGCGAGCAGGGGATCCGCGCCGCAGCCGTCTATGCCGACTCGGTGCTCTCACGGGGTGAAGCACTGGAGCGGCTGGAAAACGGCACACTGCAGGTGCTGTTCTGCGTCGATCTCTTCAATGAAGGGGTCGATCTTCCAGGCATCGATACGGTGATGCTGCTGCGCCCGACCGAATCGAAAATCCTCTTTTTGCAGCAGCTAGGCCGCGGTTTGCGGCGCGCAGAGGGCAAGGAGCGCCTGGTGGTGCTCGACTTTGTCGCCAATCACAGGAGCTTCCTGCACAAGCCCATGGCACTGATGAACCACAGCATGAACCACCGCCAGCTGGCCGACTTCGCCAGACAGGCCGAGCAGGGCCAACTGGCCCTCCCCAAGGGCTGCTTCATCAACTACGACC
>CAZFFB010000362.1:0-2187 GCA_964517735.1 uncultured Pseudomonas sp. | reverse complement strand
TGCCGCTGCCGGCCTGGCGTCTTGATGAGACGGGGCAGGCGGTGCTGTTCAACCAGGCCTGGAAGGCTTTCAGTGGCCTGCTGCGGGGTGAGGGATTACAGGATGGCTGGTTGCAGCTGATACATGCAGAGGATCGCGGCCTGCTGCAAGAAGCGCTGGCCCGTGCCGATCAGCAGGCAGGCGAGGTGCGTCTGCGCCTGCGGCGCGCCGATGGTCGCTATCGGCGCAGCCGACTGTATATCCAGCCGCTGCAGGGGGCTGACGGGCGCCGTGAAGGCAGCCTGCTCAGTGCGCTCGATGTGCAGGAACAGGAAGAAGCCGGTCAGGCGCGCGCTAACGATGAAGCGCGTTTTCGCGGCCTGGTGGAGCACTCCATGGTCGGTGTCTACCTGCTGCGGGGCACAAGCCTTGAGTACGTCAACCCGCGGATGGCTGAGTGGTTCGGCTATGACGCCCGTGAGCTGGTGGGGGTGCCTTTTGCCGCGTTGGCCAGCGAGGAGTGCCGCAGTGAGGTCGAGCGCCTGCTGGCGGCGCAGCTGGCTGGGGAGACGGCGCAGCTGCACCATGAATTCACGGCCTTGCGCCGCGATGGTGAGCCCTTCATCGTGGAAATCTTCGGCACGCGCATCCTTGTGGATGGCGAGGCGGCGGTGATCGGCAGTCTGCTCGACATCACGCGCCGTCGTCACGACAGCGAAGCGCTGCAGACCGTGGTGGATGCCGTGCAGGCCAGCCCGGTGGTGCTGCTGCGGCGCAGCCTGCACCTGGGCTGGCCGATCACCTTTGTCTCCAGCAACGTCACGCGCTGGGGGCTGGATACCAAGGCGCTGAGCCTTGGGCAGCGGCGCTTTTGCACTCTGATCCATCCGGATGACCTGTCAGCGGTTCTTGCCGAGGTCGAGCAGGCGCTGGCTGAGCGGCGCAGCGAGTTCGTGCTCGAATACCGGCTGCGCAGCGGGGTGGGCAGTTACCTGTGGATTGCCGATCACATCAGCGTGCAGCGTGATGAAGAGGGGCGTGTGCTGTTCCTTGAGGGGCTGTTGTTGGATATCTCGGCTCGCCGGGCCAGCGAGGAGAAGCTGCGCCATGCCGCAGCGATCTTCACGCATGCCCGCGAGGGGGTGGTGATCACCGACACCACGCCACGGATCATCGCCGTCAACCGGGCCTATACCGAGATCACCGGGTATGCCGAGCATGAGCTGCTCGGCCTCAATCCCAACGTGGTCAGCTCCGGGCGTCAGAGTGCAGCCTTTTATCAGGAGATGTGGCGGGTGCTGGCCGAGGAGGGTTCCTGGCAGGGCGAGATCTGGAATCGTCGCAAGAATGGCGAGATCTTCCCGCAATGGCACAGCATCAGCGCGATTCGTGACGAGCAGGGTCAGCTGACCCATTATGTGGCGGTATTTACCGACATCTCCGTGCTGCGCAACGCCGAGACCCGTCTTGAGTGGCTGCTCAATCATGAACCGCTGACCGGGCTGGCCAGCCGTACGGCACTGCTCGATCGCCTGCAGGCGGCCCTGGAGCGTGGGCGTACGCTGGCGCTGGTCTGTCTGGAGATTGAAGGGTTCGCTGCACTGGCCGACCAGCTTGGGCTGGCGGGCGCCGATGCGCTGCAGCAGCAGCTGGGCGCCGCTCTGGCGCCGCTGGCCTCTGGTGGCGATCTGCTGGGCTGCGTGCAGCCTGGACGTTTCATGCTGCTGCTGGAAAGTGCGCAGGCGCAGGCTCAGCTCGAGAGCCTGGCCAGTCGCTGCCAGAGCCTGTGCGCCGGGCTGGCCCTTGCACCAGGAGCGATGCTGCGCCTGGCCATACGCCATGCCGCGCCTGGTCAGTACGAAGCCCAGGCGCTATGGCGCGACCTGTGCCTGGATCTGGCCGGTCCTGGCAGTTCGCGCATCGCGCTGGGTGTGCCCGCCGCCGACTGAGGAGGCGCGCCCGGCGTCGCCGCGCCGGGCGCAACGGGCTATAATCGCCGCCCCTCACACCCACAAGATGACTTTGCCCATGTACGCCCTGGCCCGCGCGCTGATGTTCAAGCTGTCTCCGGAAACTGCCCACGAACTGGCCATCGATCTGGTCGGGGCCGGTGGCCGTCTGGGCCTTAACCGTCTGCTGTGCAAGACGCCGCGTCTGCCGGTCACGGTGATGGGGCTGGAGTTCCCCAATCCGGTCGGCCTGGCCGCC
>CAZFFB010000361.1:0-2189 GCA_964517735.1 uncultured Pseudomonas sp. | reverse complement strand
CCGTCGCCGAGACCTGGGACAACGGCAAGGCGGTGCGCGAGACGCTGAACGCCGACGTGCCGCTGGCCGTCGACCACTTCCGCTACTACGCCGGTTGCATCCGCGCCCAGGAAGGCAGCGCCGCCGAGATCAACGAGCACACCGCCGCCTACCACTTCCACGAGCCGCTGGGCGTGGTCGGGCAGATCATCCCGTGGAACTTCCCGCTGCTGATGGCGGCCTGGAAGCTGGCTCCGGCGCTGGCTGCCGGCAATGCCATCGTCCTCAAGCCGGCCGAGCAGACTCCGCTGTCGATCACCGTGCTGGTCGAGCTGATCGGCGACCTGCTGCCGCCGGGCGTGCTGAACATCGTTCAGGGCTTCGGTCGCGAGGCCGGCGAGGCGCTGGCCACCAGCAAGCGCATCGCCAAGATCGCCTTCACCGGCTCCACCCCGGTCGGCTCGCACATCCTCAAGTGCGCCGCCGAGAACATCATCCCCAGCACCGTCGAGCTGGGTGGCAAGTCGCCGAACATCTTCTTCGAAGACATCATGCGCGCCGAGCCGGAGTTCATCGAGAAAGCCGCTGAAGGCCTGGTGCTGGCGTTCTTCAACCAGGGCGAGGTGTGCACCTGCCCGGCGCGCGCGCTGATCCAGGAGTCGATCTACGACGAATTCATGCAGGTGGTGATGAAGAAGATCGGTCAGATCAAGCGCGGCAACCCGCTGGACACCGAGACCATGGTGGGCGCCCAGGCTTCCGACCAGCAGTTCGAGAAGATCCTCTCCTACTTCGACATCGCCCGCGCCGAAGGCGCCCAGGTGCTCACCGGCGGCGCCGCCGAGCGTCTGGAAGGCAGCCTGACCGGCGGCTACTACATCCAGCCGACCCTGCTCAAGGGCACCAACGACATGCGCGTGTTCCAGGAGGAAATCTTCGGCCCGGTGGTCAGCGTCACCACCTTCAAGGACGAAGCCGAAGCCCTGGCCATCGCCAACGACACCGAGTTCGGCCTCGGCGCCGGCGTATGGACCCGCGACATCAACCGCGCCTACCGCATGGGCCGCGGCATCAAGGCCGGTCGCGTGTGGACCAACTGCTACCACCTGTACCCGGCGCACGCCGCCTTCGGTGGCTACAAGAAGTCCGGCGTCGGCCGCGAAACCCACAAGATGATGCTCGACCACTACCAGCAGACCAAGAACCTGCTGGTCAGCTACGACATCAAGCCGCTGGGCTTCTTCTAAGCACCGGGCTGGCGGGTGCAGCCCCGCCAGCCTTGCAGGCTTTGCTCCCCTCGGCGTGCTCCACGGCCGCCACGACTGTGTGTTGCTTGTCGATGCGCTCCCCCGGGCGCGGTTGCCGGCGGTCCTTCCCTCGCTCCGGCAGCTGGTATCGAACGCGGCTTCGGCCGCGTTTTTTTTCGTCCGTACGATACCGGCGCCCGGCCGCGCGGCGTCTGCGCCGGCGGGTCTACCAAGGTCAGCGAAAATTCCTTCCAAAGTACCATTGGGCTGGCGCCGCGCAGGGCGCATAACTGTGCTTGCCGGAATTCGCCGGCCTGACAACAAGAGGACTGCGCCATGTGGACCAAGCCCGCCTTCACCGATCTGCGCATTGGCTTTGAAGTGACCATGTACTTCGCCAACCGTTGATCCACACAGCCCCGGCTCGCCGGGGCTTCCCATTCGGGGACTGCCCATGCACATCCGCATTCTCGGTTCCGCCGCCGGCGGCGGTTTCCCGCAGTGGAACTGCAACTGCCGCAACTGTCGCGGCCTGCGCGAAGGCACCCTGCGTGCCAGTGCGCGTACCCAATCTTCCATCGCCCTGTCCGACGACGGGGTCAACTGGATCGTCTGTAACGCCTCGCCCGACATCCGCGCGCAGATCGAATCCTTCCCGGCCCTGCAGCCGGCCCGCGCGGTGCGTGACACCGCGATCCGCGCGCTGATCCTGCTGGACAGCCAGATCGACCACACCACCGGCTTGCTCACCCTGCGCGAGGGCTGCCCGCACGAGGTGTGGTGTAGCGAGATGGTGCACCAGGACCTGACCAGCGGCTTCCCGCTGTTCAACATGCTCAGCCACTGGCACGGCGGCCTGCAGCATCGGTTGATCGAGCTGAATACCGAACCTTTCAGCATTCCCGCCTGTCCGGCGCTGAGCATTACCGCCATCGCCCTGCGCAGTAGCGCGCCGCCGTATTC
>CAZFFB010000360.1:0-2215 GCA_964517735.1 uncultured Pseudomonas sp. | reverse complement strand
GGCGATTGCGGTCTTCTGGAACATCTTCATGTTGTCACCCACTGTACGTGTTGTTCTTGTTGTCGGTGCCGCCGCCTGGTGGCCGGAGGCGGGTACTGCAGGTGCTCAGACGCCCAGACAGGCGTTGAGCATCTCCTTCTTGGCGGGAAGCTCAGCGGCGCTGATTTCCTCGATGATCTGCCCGTGATCCATCAGATAGTGGCGGTCGGCCAGCGGCGCGGCGAAGCGGAAGTTCTGCTCCACCAGCACGATGGTCAGGCCCTTTTCCTTGAGCTTGAGCAGCACCTCGCCGAGCTTCTGCACGATCACCGGGGCGAGGCCTTCGGTGATCTCGTCCAGCAGCAGCAGGTTGGCGCCGGTGCGCAGGATGCGCGCCATGGCCAGCATCTGCTGCTCGCCGCCAGACAGCCGGGTGCCCTGGCTGAAGCGCCGCTCGTAGAGGTTGGGGAACATCGCGTAGATCTCGTCCAGATCCATGCCGCCGCTGCGCACGGTGGGTGGCAGCAGCAGGTTTTCCTCGACGTTGAGGCTGGCGAAGATGCCGCGCTCCTCCGGGCAGTAGCCCACGCCCAGGCGCGGGATCAGGTGCGCGGCGCTGGCGATGGTCTCGGTTCCGTTGATCATGATCGAGCCGGTACGCCGCCCGACCAGGTTCATGATCGCCCGCAAGGTGGTGGTACGCCCGGCACCGTTGCGCCCGAGCAGGGTGACCAGCTCGCCACGGCGCACGCGCATGTCGATGCCGTGCAGGATGTGCGACTCGCCGTAGAAGGCATGCAGATCGCTGATGCGCAGCTGTTCGAATTCAGGACTCATCAGTGGGCCTCCTCGGCACTGGCAGCACTGCCCAGATAGGCCTCACGCACCTGCGGGTTGGCGGATACCGCCGCGTAGTCGCCCTCGGCAAGAATCGAGCCGCGTGCCAGCACAGTGATGCGATCGCACAGCCGGCTGACCACACTGAGGTTGTGCTCCACCATCACGACAGTGCGCCCGGCCGCCGCGCGGCGCACCAGACCGACCACCATGTCCACATCCTCATGGCCCATGCCCTGGGTCGGCTCATCGAGCAGCAGCACCTTGGGCTCCAGCGCCAGGGTGGTGGCCAGCTCCAGGGCACGCTTGCGACCATAGGGCAGCTCGACGGTCAGGGTGTCGGCGAAGGCGAGCAGGTCGACCTCGGCAAGCAGCTGCTCGGCTCGCTCGTTCAGCGCGTCCAGGCAGCGTGCGGACTTCCAGAAGTGGAAGGCGTTGCCTTCGCGCTGCTGCAGGGCCACCCGCACGTTGTCGCGCACACTCATGTGGCCGAATACCGCGGAGATCTGGAAGGAACGCACCAGTCCGAGCCGCGCGATGCCATTGGGCTTCATGCCCGTGATCGGCTGACCGTAATAGAGAATCTCGCCGCGGGTCGGGGTGAGGAACTTGGTGAGCAGGTTAAAGACGGTGGTCTTGCCCGCACCATTGGGGCCGATCAGCGCGTGGATATGGCCCTGCTGGATGCGCAGGTCCACCGAGTCTACCGCGGTGAAACCGCGAAACTCCTTGGTCAGACCGCGAGTTTCCAGCGCATAGTCTTGTGCCATGAGTTGACCTCTTGCCGTGATTGTTTTTATTCGTGCAAGGTAAGGATCACAATGACCTTTACGCAAACGTTAACAGCAAGTTTACGTTTACGGCAAGACCTGCTGCCCATCGTTCTCCACCCCTGCCCCCTCAGCGGGACGCGGTGCACGCGGCACCCGCCCCATCAGGTAGAACTCGGGGTTGGGCGGCGTCCCAGCCAGGGACACCAGGCGATTGGACAGACTGAAGAAGGCCGTCACCGCTCCGATATCCCAGATGTCATCGCGGGTAAAGCCGACCGCTTCCAGACGCGCCTGCCAGGCATCGTCCAGCAGGCCATGGGCAAAGCTCAGGTGCAGGGCGAAATCCAGCATCACCCGCTGCCGCTCACCGATGGCAGCCATGCGGTGATTGATGGCCAGCTGATCGGCCAGCTGCGGATCCTTGCTGTAGATGCGCAGCATTGCACCATGGGCCACCACGCAGTACAGGCAGCCATGGCGTGCGCTGGTGGTCACCACGATCATCTCCTTCTCCGCCAGGGTCAGGGTGTCCGAGGCGCGCTCCATCAGCGCATCGTGCCAGGCGAAGAAGGCGCGAAACTCCGCCGGGCGATGGGCCAGCATCAGGAATCCGGTGGGCACGACGC
>CAZFFB010000359.1:0-2223 GCA_964517735.1 uncultured Pseudomonas sp. | reverse complement strand
CACAACGCCCTCCATCTTCGAGGTGCCGCCGGTCAGGACAATCCCCGCCGGGATCAGGTGCTCGTAGCCACTGCGGCGCAGCTCGTTCTGTACCAGGCGGAACAGCTCCTCATAGCGCGGCTCCACCACCTCGGCCAGCGCCTGGCGAGACAGATCCCGGGGCAAGCGATCGCCCACGCCCGGCACCTTGATGGTGTCTTGAGGACTGGCGAGCTTGGCCAATGCACAAGCGTAGCGGATCTTGATGTCCTCGGCATTCTGCGTGGGAGTACGCAGCGCCACGGCGATGTCGTTAGTCACCTGGTCGCCGGCGATCGGAATCACCGCTGTATAGCGGATCGCCCCGCCACTGAAGATCGCGATATCGGTGGTACCGCCGCCAATATCCACCAGGCAGACCCCCAACTCGCGCTCGTCATCGGTCAGCACCGAGGCCGCAGAGGCCAGTTGCTCGAGGATGATGTCATCAAGCTCCAGATTGCAGCGGCGCACGCAGGTCTCGATGTTCTGCGCGGCATTCACCGCACAGGTCACCAGATGCACCTTGGCCTCAAGGCGCACTCCGGACATGCCCAGCGGTTCGCGTACCCCGCTCTGATTGTCGATGATGTAATCCTGCGGCAGGGTGTGCAGCACGCGCTGGTCGGCCGGAATGGCCACGGCACGGGCCGCATCAAGCACACGCTCGATATCAGCCGCACTCACCTCGCGCTCGCGGATGGCGACGATGCCGTGGGAGTCGATGCCACGAATATGGCTGCCCGCCACGCCCACAAAGGCCGAGTGGATCTCGCAGCCCGCCATCTGCTGGGCCTCGTCGATGGCCTGCTGGATGGCCTGCACGGTGGATTCGATGTTCACCACCATACCCTTCTTTATCCCCCGCGAGGGATGGATGCCCATACCGACGATCTCCAGCTGCCCGTCGGCCTGCACCTCACCGACCAGTGCCACCACCTTGGATGTGCCGATATCCAGGCCAACGATCATCTTGCCGCTCTGCACGCTTGCCATGACCCCTGTGATCTCCTCAATTGCGCTGCCCGGCCACAGGAGTGCTCTCCCCGACCGCCATCGCCGGCAGATCCCGCCACGCCACGGCCAGGCCGTTGGGGTAGCGCAGATCAATCCGTGCGATATGTGAAGTATGTTCTTTGAGCGTCGTCTCATACACACGGATGAAACGCCGCATCTTGTCAACAATGCGATCGCGCCCAAGCAGCAGCTCAAAGCCCTGATCCGTGGTCAGGTACCAGCTGCCGCGCTCGCGCATTTCAAGGCCTGCCACCTTGATCCCGACCGGGCGCAGCAGACGGTTGAACAGCTGATATTGCCCCATCACCCGCTCTTGGGCGCGCTGGGGCCCCCACAGGCGCGGCAGATGCGCATAGGCCTTGAGCTCGTCCGGCACGAAAGCCTTGCCCTGATTGTTAAGCAGCGCCTCATCACCCCAGCGCGCCACCGGCAGCTGCTCTTCGAGACGCACAATCACCCGATCAGGCCAGACCCGCCGCACGTGGGCTTCGGCAATCCACGGCATGGCCTGCAGATCGCTGCGCAGTGCGGCAAGATCGACGGCAAAGAACGTCTTTTCGCCCGTATGGGGCAGGATCCTCTCGCCGACCTGTGCCGTACTGACATAGCTCAGATCACCCTCGACCTGCACACGACGGATCGGCTGATCGATCAAGGGCTCGATCGTGGTACGCAACTCATAAAAAGCATAGACAACGCCTGCCAGCAAAATCAGCAGAAGCAGCCTGAACAACAGGCGCCAGCTCGGTCTGGGCAGGCGCTTGTACAGCGGCTCGCGCACCACCGGGCGACTGGCGCCCCGCGGCCCCGGCTTGCGCAGCCTCGGGGCAGGCGGACTCTGGTGGCGCAGCAGCGGCGACATGACTCAGCTCCTTGCCTCAAGGCTGTCGGCCAGGATGCTCAGTACCAGCTGATTGAAATCCAGCCCTGCCGCCTGGGCGGCCATCGGGACCAGGCTGTGATCGGTCATTCCGGGTACGGTATTGACCTCAAGCAGCCAGAAACGTCCTTCAGCATCCTGCATCACGTCAGCGCGCGCCCAGCCACGGGTGCCGATCGCCTCGCAGGCGCGTGCAGTCAGCGCCCGCAGTTCAGCCTCCTGCTCGACTGGCAGGCCGCAGGGCACCTGGTAGCGGGTATCGTCGGCCAGGTACTTGGCCTCGTAATCGTAGAAGCTGTGACTGGTGC
>CAZFFB010000358.1:0-2223 GCA_964517735.1 uncultured Pseudomonas sp. | reverse complement strand
AGAACACGTTCACTTCCTTGTAGTAGTCGCGCTGCTCCAGCTCGTCGGCGAGCAGCTCGGCATCGTCGTCGCCCAGGTAGTAGTCGTCGTTTTCGTCGAGGAAGCGGCGCTCCAGTTCGGCGCGGCGGGCGGCGAAGGTGTCGGAGATGTACTTGAGGAAGATCAGGCCGAGGACGATGTGCTTGTACTCGGCGGCGTCCATGTTGGCGCGCAGCTTGTCGGCGGTGGCCCACAGGGTCTTTTCCAGCGCCTGCAAGGTGCTGGCGGAATTATCCACAGGCGTTTTCTTCGCCCGGGCCGGGGCTTTTTCCACAGGCGGCTTTGCCACAGCCGGTTTTTCCACAGGCGCGCTGTCCGCCAGCGTGGCGCTGCTGAGCGGCTGTGCATAAATGGCCCGCGCCTCGTTGAGTGCCTGCTGCGCCAGCGCCGCGGCATCCATGCCTGTGGACAACTTCGCCTCGACGCGGCGCACCGAACCGCCGCGGCCCCGCCCCTTGGCCAGCACGCTCTCGGCGATCAGCGCATCGCGTACCTGCCAGTAGCCTTGCTCGTCGAGCGCAGGGAACTGGCGGGACAGCTGCTCGAACAGCGACTGGTTGCCGATGCTGCTGCCATCGGCCGGGACGGCAGCGAGTATCGCTGCGCGCAGGGCGGCGTGATCCGTCATGTGGTGCTCCATGAAACAGGACAGGGCCGCTGGCCCTGTGGAAAAGTGCAATCTTCTAGCATGGGGGTGCGACAGAGTGTGTCGCGTGCGCGTCCGTCCAGCGGACGGTGATGCAGGGTATTGTGACCCGCCGTGCAGAAATGAAAACCCCCGACGAATCGAGTCCGCCGGGGGTTGGGTCTGCCGTGCCTGTGGATAACGGATTATCCACAGTTCAGCGCATCACACGTCCAGATTCGACACCGCCAGGGCGTTGGTCTCGATGAAGTCGCGGCGCGGTTCCACTGCGTCGCCCATCAGGGTGTTGAAGATCTGGTCGGCGGCGATGGCGTCCTCGATGGTGACCTTGAGCATGCGCCGCACCGCCGGGTCCATGGTGGTTTCCCACAGCTGCTCGGGGTTCATCTCGCCAAGACCCTTGTAGCGCTGGATGCTGTGGCGCTTGGCGGTTTCGCTCATCAGCCAGCCGAGCGCGTCCTTGAAGGTGCTCACCGGCTTCTTGCGCTCGCCGCGCTGCACATAGGCGCCGTCTTCCAGCAGGTTGTTGAGCTGGCTGCCAAGATCAGTGACGGTGCGGTAGTCGTTGCTGGCGAAGAAGTCGCGGTTGAAGGTCACGTAGCTGGACAGGCCGTGGGCGACGGTCTGCACCTCAGGCAGCCACAGGTGGCGCTCGCGGTCCTCGCGCAGGCTGACCTGATAGGTCTGCCCGGACTTTTCCACGCTCTTCAGGCGCGCATCGAGCTGGGCGATCCAGCCCTGCATGGCGGTCTGGTCGGCGAGCTGCTCGACACTGACCCGCGGCAGGTAGACGAAGTGCTCGGTGATCTCCTGCGGGTACAGGCGCGACAGGCGGGCGAGGGTCTTCATCACCGTGCGGTAGTCGTTGACCAGGCTTTCCAGCGCAGTGCCGGACAGGCCCGGGGCATGGTCGTTGACGTGCAGGCTGGCGTCCTCGAGGGCCGACTGGGTCATGTATTCCTCCATGGCCTCGTCGTCCTTGATGTACTGCTCCTGCTTGCCCTTCTTGACCTTGTACAGCGGCGGCTGGGCGATGTAGATGTAGCCGCGCTCGATCAGCTCGGGCAGCTGGCGGAAGAAGAAGGTCAAGAGCAGGGTGCGGATGTGCGAACCGTCAACGTCGGCATCGGTCATGATGATGATGTTGTGGTAGCGCAGCTTGTTGATGTTGTACTCGTCGCGGCCAATGCCACAGCCCAGTGCGGTGATCAGCGTGCCGACCTCCTGGGAGGAGAGCATCTTGTCGAAGCGCGCCTTCTCGACGTTGAGGATCTTGCCCTTGAGCGGCAGGATCGCCTGGGTGCGGCGGTTGCGGCCCTGCTTGGCGGAGCCGCCGGCCGAATCACCCTCGACGATGTACAGCTCAGACAGCGCCGGATCCTTCTCCTGACAGTCGGCCAGCTTGCCGGGCAGCCCGGCGATGTCCAGCGCGCCCTTGCGGCGGGTCATCTCGCGGGCCTTGCGTGCCGCCTCACGGGCGCGCGCGGCGTCGAGCATCTTGCCGACCACCGCCTTGGCCTCGTTGGGGTTCTCCAGCA
>CAZFFB010000357.1:0-2228 GCA_964517735.1 uncultured Pseudomonas sp. | reverse complement strand
GCCGCGTGTAGATGGCGAATTGCTCGAGGTGCTGTTTGAGGAGGGCGCCGAGGTTGCCGCTGGGCAGCTGCTGGCGCGTATCGATCCGCGCAGCTACGCCGCAGCATTGGCCCAGGCCGAGGGCAACCTGCAGGAGCGCCGCGCGGAGCTGCGCAATGCCGAGCTTGATCTGCGTCGTTACGAGGGGCTCTACGCCGAGGACTCCATTGCCCGGCAGACCCTGGACAGCCAGCAGGCCCGCGTCGAGCAGCTGCGCGGCAGCCTGCGCAGCCTGCAGGCGCAGGTCGATGAAGCGCGCCTGCGCCTGACATTCACCGAGGTGCGGGCGCCGGTGGCCGGGCGTCTGGGCCTGCGCCAGATCGATGCCGGCAACCTGGTGTCGGCGGGCGATGCCAGTGCACTAGTGACCATTACCCAGACCCGTCCGATCACCGTCAGCTTCACCCTGCCCGAGGCCGAGCTGGTGGCAGTGCTGGCCCGTTACCGCAGTGGTCAGCCGCTGCTGGTGCAGGCCTGGGATCGTCAAGAGCGCAGCCTGCTGGCCGAAGGTGTGCTGGCCAGCCTCGATAACCAGATCGACACTCAAACGGGCACCGTGCGCCTCAAGGCGCGCTTTGCCAATGAGGACGAGCGGCTGTTTCCCAACCAGTTCGTCAATGTGCGCCTGCGGGTCGATACCCTGAACCAGGCGCTGCTGGTGCCTTCTGCGGCGGTGCAGTTTGGCAACAGCGGCACGTTCGTCTACGTGGTCGATGCCAGGAACACGGTGAGCCTGCGTCCGGTACAGGTGGCGCTCGCCGAGGGGGAGCGCAGCGTGATCGAGCGCGGCCTTGAGGCGGGTGAGCAGGTGGTGATCGAGGGCAGTGACCGCCTGCGCGAGGGCAGCCTGGTCGAGGTGGTGGAGGGGGCCTTTGCGCCAGCCGCGCAAGCGGCACCCGCAGCGGCCCCGGATGATGCGCCGCGCAGGAAGGCTGACTGATGAACCTGTCGCGTCCGTTCATTCTGCGTCCGGTTGCCACCACCTTGCTGATGGTGGCGATCTTTCTGGCCGGGGTGCTGGCCTATCGCCTGCTGCCGGTGGCGGCGCTGCCGCAAGTGGATTACCCGACCATCCGCGTGCTGACCCTCTATCCCGGTGCCAGCCCTGAGGTGATGGGCAGCGTGGTGACCGCGCCGCTGGAGCGCCAGTTCGGCCGTATCCCAGGCCTTGCCCAGCTGTCTTCCACCAGCTCAGGTGGCGCCTCGGTGATCACCCTGCGCTTCAGCCTTGATGTGCAGCTGGAGGTGGCCGAGCAGGAGGTGCAGGCCGCGATCAATGCCGCCAGCAACCTGCTGCCGGGCGATCTGCCGGCCCCGCCGGTCTACAACAAGGTCAACCCGGCCGATACCCCGGTACTGACCCTGGCGGTGACTTCCAGCACCCTGGCGCTGCCGCAGGTCAACGACCTGGTCGATACCCGCATGGCACAGAAGCTGGCGCAGATCAATGGCGTCGGGCTGGTCAGTCTGGCGGGGGGGCAGCGCCCGGCGGTGCGCATCCGCGTCAACCCGCAGGCGCTGGCGGCCTACGGGCTGACCCTGAGCGATGTGCGCAGCCTGATCAGTGCCGCCAACGTCAACCAGCCCAAGGGCAACTTCGACGGCCCGACCCGGGTTTCCCAGCTCGACGCCAACGACCAGCTCAAGTCCGCTGCCGAATACCGCGAGCTGCTGCTGAGCTACCGCGACGGCGCAACCGTGCGCCTGGGCGATATCGCCGAGGTGGGCGATGGCGCCGAGAACGAACGCCTGGCCGCCTGGGCCGACCGCAACGCTGCAGTGCTGGTCAATGTGCAGCGCCAGCCGGGCGCCAACGTGATCGAGGTGGTGGATCGCATCCAGGCCCTGCTGCCGGCCATCACCGCCAGCCTGCCGGTGGGCGTCGAGGTGACGGTCCTCAGCGATCGCACCCAGACCATCCGCGCTGCGGTGCGTGATGTGCAGTTCGAGCTGCTGCTGGCGATTGCCCTGGTGGTGCTGGTGACCTTTGTGTTCCTGCGCCGTCTGGCCGCCACGCTGATCCCCTCGGTGGTGGTGCCGCTGTCGCTGATCGGCACCTTTGCCGTCATGCATCTGGCCGGCTTCTCGATCAACAACCTGACGCTGATGGCGCTGGTGATTGCCACAGGCTTTGTGGTGGACGATGCGATCGTCATGCTGGAGAACGTTGCCCGCTACCTTGAGGATGG
>CAZFFB010000356.1:0-2245 GCA_964517735.1 uncultured Pseudomonas sp. | reverse complement strand
AGCGCATGGTCGACATGCTCAACAAGGGCGAGTCGCTGCCGGTGGACCTCAAGGGTCGCTTCATCTACTACGTCGGCCCGGTCGATCCGGTGCGTGATGAAGTGGTTGGCCCGGCCGGCCCGACCACTGCCACGCGCATGGACAAGTTCACCCGTCAGATCCTTGAGCAGACCGGTCTGCTGGGCATGATCGGCAAGTCCGAGCGCGGCCCGATCGCCATCGAGGCGATCAAGGATAACAAGGCGGTGTACCTGATGGCCGTCGGCGGTGCGGCGTATCTGGTGGCTCAGGCGATCAAGAAGTCCCGCGTGGTGGCCTTCGAGGAGCTGGGCATGGAAGCGATCTACGAGTTCGAGGTCAAGGACATGCCGGTCACCGTAGCGGTCGACACCAACGGCGAGTCGGTTCATATCACCGGCCCGCAGATCTGGCAGCAGAAGATCGCTGAAAACCTCGCGGTCGAAGTCAAGTAATCGACCCCAGCACGCCCAAGGCCCACCCCTTCGCGGGGGTGGGCCTTTTTTGCATGGGCCGCACGATCCTAGCGCCAGCGATCCAGACCGTTGATCACCACCTGATCGACCCAGCCCCACAGGCGCCGCAGCAGGCGCTGCCACCAGGATTGGTCCTGCCACTGCGGCAGGGTGACTTCACAGGCCTGGGCAAAGCCTGCGGCCAGGCTGTGCTGCAGGGTGCGGGCAAAGGCCGGATCCAGCACCTCAAGGTTGGCCTCAAAGTTGTAGCGCAGCGTCCAGCGGTCGAAATTGCAGGAGCCCAGCGTCACCCAGTCATCGACCAGCACCACCTTGCAGTGCAGAAAACGGGGCTGGTACTCGAAGATCCGCACGCCATTCTTGAGCAGGCGCAGGTAATAGCGCTGTGCTGCATGGTGGACCGGCGGATGGTCGCTGTGGGCGCCGGCCAGCAGCAGACGCACCTCGACGCCACGCCGGGCGGCATGGCGCAGGGCGCGGCGCACCTTCCAGCCCGGCAGAAAGTACGGCGTGACCAGCCAGACCCGCTGGCGGGCTTCGCGGATCTGGCGCAGCAGCGCCTGAAGAATGTCGCGGTGCTCGCCGGCATCGGCATAGGCCACCCGCGCCAGCCCGGCGCCCGGTAACGGCGCGGCAGGCGGCAGGAAAGCGGAGGGCGCCGCGGCAGGCTGTGCGCCGCAATCGCCGGCGCAGCGCAGCCACTGCTGCTCGAACAGCTGCTGCAGATCCTCGACCACCGGCCCCGCCACCGCCACCATCAGCTCATGCCAGCGGCTGCCCTGCTGCGGATGCCAGAAATCATCGGTGATCCCCGCCCCGCCTACCCAGGCTTGCCGGGCATCGACCAGCAGCAACTTGCGATGGTCGCGGTGCAGGTTGCGCAGCCCATGGCGCCAGCCCAGCGGGTTGTACCAGCGCAGGATCACCCCGGCCGCCTGCAGGCGCTGCACCGACTGGCCGAGCCTGCGCCCCCCGAGCGCATCGAACAGACAGCGCACCCGAACGCCACGCCGACAGGCCGCCTCCAGCGCCGTTACCAGCGCCGCCGCGCAAGCCCCCTCCTCCAGGAGATAAAACTCCAGGTCCAGCTGCCAGGAGGCCGCATCGATCGCCGCCAGCATCGCCGGCATGAAGCGCTCGCCATCGACATGCAGCGCCAGAGCATTGCCGCAGCGCCAGGGAAAGATCGTCGCACTCATGATCCACCCAGGAAGGCGCGCCGCGCTGAGCAGCGGCGACAGAGGACAGGAAATGGCATGACAGTCTCCGCAGTACGACGAAGGCACCTTAGCCGGCATGGGGTGGCCACTCAACCGCTCGAGCGCTGGTCGAGCGCTGCGGTCATCCCGCCGTCACTGCGCGGACATGGCCGGTTCATCTGCCCTGCCTAGGATCGATTCGACCCGATCCAAACGCGGCCAGACCGCGCGGAGGCCAGCATGTCCTGTACCGCTCTCCCCCTTACCACCCGTGAGCCGCGCCGGCTGCAGGCCGAACGCCTGCAAGGCAGCGAAGCGCTGTTTGAAGCCCAGGCCCTGCGCTATCAGGTATTCGGCCACGAAGGCGGCGCCCGCCTGCACGATGCCGCGCTGGAACTGGACTGCGACGGTTTTGATGTCCACTGCCAGCACCTGGGCGTGCGCGACCTGCACAGCGGTGCGCTGGTCGCCACCACCCGGCTGCTCGATCACACCACTGCCCGTCGTCTCGGCCGCTTCTACAGCGAGGCGGAGTTCCACTTGCACGGCCTG
>CAZFFB010000355.1:0-2249 GCA_964517735.1 uncultured Pseudomonas sp. | reverse complement strand
GATCGACCAGCAGGGTCAGCTGGCGCAGCGGCCGTTCGGCCAGCAGTGCACAGGCATCCCACTCACGCCAGGTATCGCGATCCTCGCCCAGATAGCGGGAAAAGGCCTTCTCGCCCCACGGGCAGCTGCTTGGGTTGCTGATCGGCGCGAACGCCGAGACCGACTGGTAGCGCTCCGGATTGCGCAGCGCGCAGACCAGCGCGCCGTGCCCGCCCATCGAGTGGCCACTGATGCCGCGCTTATCGCTGACCGGGAAGTTCGCCTCGACCAGTGCCGGCAGCTCGTGCACCACGTAGTCGTGCATCCGGTAGTGCCTGGCCCAGGGCTGCTGGGTGGCGTTGAGGTAGAAGCCGGCACCGTGGCCGAAGTCCCAGGCGCCATCCGGGTCACCCGGCACGTCCGGGCCGCGCGGGCTGGTGTCCGGCGCCACCAGCACCAGGCCCAGCTCAGCCGCCAGACGCTGGGCGCCGGCCTTCTGCATGAAGTTCTCGTCGCTGCAGGTCAGCCCGCTCAGCCAGTAGAGCACCGGCAGCTTCGCGTCCGGTTCGGCCTGCGGCGGCAGGTAGACGGCGAACACCATGTCGCACTGGAGGATGGCCGAGCGGTGACGGTAGCGGTTGTGCCAGCCGCCGAAGCTCTTCTGGCTGGAAAGCAGTTCGAGGCTCATGGGGGGAACTCCTTGCATGAGGTCCGGAAACGGCGCGCCCATGCAGAAGGCATGGGCGCGATCATTGCGGGCGGTGTGTCACGCCTCAGAAGTGGATGACGGTACGGATGCTCTTGCCCTCCTCCATCAGCTCGAAGGCCTCGTTGATGTCCTCCAGACCCATGGTGTGGGTGATGAAGGTATCCAGCGGGATCTCGCCCTTCTGCGACTTCTCCACGTAGCTCGGCAGCTCGGTGCGGCCCTTGACGCCACCGAAGGCGCTGCCGCGCCAGACGCGGCCGGTGACCAGCTGGAACGGCCGGGTGCTGATCTCGGCGCCGGCCGGCGCCACACCGATGATGGTCGACTCGCCCCAGCCCTTGTGGCAGCACTCCAGCGCCGCGCGCATCAGCTGCACGTTGCCGATGCACTCGAAGCTGTAGTCCACGCCGCCGTCGGTCATCTCGACGATCACCTCCTGGATCGGCTTGGCGTGATCCTTCGGGTTGACGAAGTCGGTGAGGCCCAGCTCGCGGGCCACGGCTTCCTTGGCCGGGTTGATGTCGATGCCGATGATCCGGCTGGCCTTGGCCATCTTCGCGCCGATGATTGCCGCAAGACCAATGCCGCCGAGGCCGAAGATCGCCACGGTCGAGCCTTCAGTGACCTTGGCGGTGTTGAGCACCGCGCCGATGCCGGTGGTCACCCCGCAGCCGAGCAGGCAGACCTTCTCCAGCGGCGCTTCCTTGGGGATCACCGCCACCGAGACTTCCGGCAGCACGGTGTATTCGGAGAAGGTCGAGCAGCCCATGTAGTGGTAGATCGGCTGGCCGTTGTAGCTGAAGCGGCTGGTGCCGTCGGGCATCAGACCCTTGCCCTGGGTGGCGCGCACCGCGCTGCACAGGTTGGTCTTGCCGGAGGTGCAGAACTTGCACTGGCGGCACTCGGCGGTATACAGCGGGATCACGTGGTCGCCGACCTTGACCGAGGTGACGCCCTCGCCCACCGCCTCGACGATGCCGCCGCCCTCGTGGCCGAGGATGCAGGGGAACACGCCCTCGCTGTCCTGGCCGGACAGGGTGTAGGCGTCGGTATGGCACACGCCGCTGGCGACGATGCGCACCAGCACCTCGCCGGCCTTTGGCGGCTCGACGTCCACCTCGACGATCTGCAGCGGCTGGTTGGGGGCGAAGGCCACGGCGGCACGGGACTTGATCATGTGCAACTCCTGGAATGCGGGATGGAGCGGCCATGGCATGCTTGCCGGGCCGCGATGGCAGGAAGTGTAGATCAGCTCAGAATGACGAGTAATAAGCCCGCCAGCAAAATATTATTGCCATACAGGGATAATTGAGGAATCGCCATGCACCGCTGGGAAGGTCTCGACGAATTCGTCGCCGTCGCCGAATGCGGCCAGTTCACCGCCGCCGCCGAACGCCTCGGCGTGTCCTCCTCGCACGTCAGTCGCCAGGTCGCCCGCCTCGAGGAGTGCCTGCAGACCCGCCTGCTGTATCGCAGCACCCGCAAGGTCAGCCTGACCGAGGCCGGGCAGACCTTCCTGCAGCACTGCCGCCACCTGATCGATGCCCGCGATGAGGCCTGG
>CAZFFB010000354.1:0-2256 GCA_964517735.1 uncultured Pseudomonas sp. | reverse complement strand
CGCTCGAAGCAGTCCTCCTGCAGCAGGCGCTGCAGGCGCCCCTGGGCCGAGGGTGGCAGACAACCCACTTCATCAAGGAACAGGGTACCGCCGGCGGCCATTTCCAGCCGCCCGGCGCGCTCATGCAGTGCCCCCGGGAAGGCCCCCTGCTGGTAGCCGAACAGCTCGCCCTCCAGCACCGACGCATCGATCGCCGCACAGTTGAACGGCACAAAGGGCTGCTCGCGGCGCGGCGAGTGGTAATGCAGGTTGCGCGCCACCACCTCCTTGCCGCTGCCAGGCTCGCCCAGCAACAGCACGCTGCATTCGGTCTGCGCCACCTGCTGCAGCTGCTCGCGCACCTCCTGGATCGCCCGGCTGGTCCCCACCAGACTGCGGAACAGGTTCGGTTCGCGCAGCAGACCACGCTCGCGGTCACGGTCGTACACCTGGCGGTAGACCTGTACCCGGTGCAGGGCATCGGTCAGCTGGCTGTAGCTGGGCGGCATGTCCAGGTGCGCCAGCACCCGGCGACGCAGCTCATCGGGCCAGCCGCTACAGTCCTGATCGCCGAACAGCAGGATCGGCAGATGCTCGACCGTGCCGCCCAGCTGACGCAGCAGGCGCAGTCGATGGCCGGCCTGGCGCGGCCCCAGCAGCAGGCAGGACAGCACCGGCTCGCCCTGGCGCCGCCATTCGCCCAGCACGTCCTCGTCCTGACAGACCAGGAAGGATTCACCGAGAAACTCGAGAATCACCGCCAGATCATGGCAGCGCCGGGGGTCATCATCTATCAGCAGCAAGCGGGCATCGCGCAGCATGGTCGGTCGGGCCTGGCAGTGGAGGGGCATGTGCAAGCGGGCAGCGGAGGCGGTACCCGTATCGCCGGCAGTTAAGCCAAAAGCCCGCCAGCAGTCAAATAGATGACACCCGTACCAGCGTGCGCCAACAATCCAGCCTGACTGCCCGCGATCGCAAGGAATCGATTAAAGTGCGCACCTGCCTTTCTGCTCATCCGTCGAGTCCGCCATGTCTCACCGTGACGCCCTGCTCGCCCTGCGCCAGTACCTTGCCAGCCAGATTCTCGGCCAGGAGCGGCTGCTCGACCGCCTGCTGATCGCCCTGCTGGCGGACGGCCACCTGCTGGTGGAAGGCGCGCCGGGGCTGGCCAAGACCAAGGCGATCAAGGATCTGGCTGCCGGTCTTGAAGCCGAGTTTCACCGCATCCAGTTCACCCCCGACCTGCTGCCGGCCGACATCACCGGCACCGATATCTACCGCCCCGATGATGGCAGTTTCGTCTTCCAGCGCGGGCCGATCTTCCACAACCTGGTGCTGGCCGACGAGATCAACCGCGCACCGGCCAAGGTGCAGTCGGCACTGCTGGAGGCGATGGCCGAGCGCCAGGTGAGCATCGGCCGTACCACCTGGGCCCTGCCGCCGCTGTTTCTGGTGATGGCCACCCAGAACCCCATCGAGCAGGAAGGCACCTACCCGTTGCCCGAGGCGCAGCTCGACCGTTTCCTGATGCACGTCAAGCTCGGCTACCCGGACGCCTCGGTGGAGCGGCGCATCCTGCAGCAGGCCCGCGGCGAGGCGCTGTGCGGCGAGACCCAGCCCGAGCAGCGCCTGAGCCAGGCCTCGATCATGGCGGCCCGCCACGAGATCCTTGGCCTGTACATGGCCGATGCGGTGGAGGAATACCTGGTGCAGCTGGTGATGGCCACCCGCACCCCGGCGCGCTTTGATGCCGAGCTGGCCGAGTGGATCGCCTGGGGGGCCAGCCCGCGAGGCTCGATCGCCCTGGATCGCTGCGCGCGGGCCCATGCCTGGCTGGCCGGGCGCGACTTCGTCAGCCCCGAGGACATCCAGAACGTGCTGTTCGATGTGCTGCGCCATCGCATCATCCTCTCCTTCGAGGCGGAGGCGGCCGGCATCGATCAGGACCGGGTGATCCAGCGCCTGCTCGATGTGGTCGCGGTGGTCTGAATCGCCATGCACGCTGAACGGCTGTTGCCAGGCGTGACCATCGGACTGGCCGAGCTGCTGGAGATCCGCCATCACCTGCAGCAGATCCAGCTGTTCTCGCGGGATGAGCGGCGCAGTCCGCTGATCGGCCTGCACCACTCGCGCCTGCGTGGGCGCGGCGTCGACTTCGACCAGGTGCGGGTCTCTCAGCGTGGCGATGATGTGCGCACCATCGACTGGCGGGTCACCGCCCGCACCCGCGAGCCGCACACCCAGCGGTTTCATGAAGAGCGCGAGCGGCCGGTGCTG
>CAZFFB010000353.1:0-2263 GCA_964517735.1 uncultured Pseudomonas sp. | reverse complement strand
ACCATTCCCAGACGTTGCCGGCCATATCCAGTGCGCCGCACCAGCTGGCCCCGGTCAAGGGTCAGGTGCTTGCCGCGCCCGGCCATGATCTCCCGGTAGGCGGCATCATGGCGCGCCACCTCCTCGCGGCTCGGGCGCACCCGCACAGAGGCATAACCGGCCAGCCGCCCGCCTTCGTAATAGGGCGTGACGTTGGCGCGCACCCAGTAGTGATCGCCGTTCTTGCGACGATTCTTCACATAGCCGTTCCAGCTGTGGCCGGCCTCGATCGTGCTCCACAGGTTGGCGAACGCCACCGGCGGCATGTCCGGGTGACGCACCAGGTTGTGGTTCTCGCCGATCAGCTCCTCATGGGTGAAGCCACTGACCTTGACGAACGCCGGATTGGCATAGGTGATGACGCCCTTGAGATCGGTACGGGAAATCAGGAAGTCATCATCCTGCAGTTCGTACTCACGCTGGGTGACTGGCTGATTGATGCGCATGCGGGCTGCTCTCCAGGGCAGGGGTGGCGCACAAGCTCTGGCAGGGTGCGCGCTGTTGATCGTCTTTCATTATGAACTCAGAAACTCTGCCAGTCGTCATCGGACGTCTGGCTGGGCACCGTCTTGCGCGCGGGCAGCTCGGTACTCGGTTCGAGGCGCGGGCTGGCAGCTGCGCTTGGCGCCGCAGGACGCTGGGGCCGCGCAGAGCGCGCCTGACTCTGGCTGAACTCGCCACGCACCCGGAAACCATCGACCGCCTGACGCAGACGCCGCGCCTCGCCGACCAGCTCCTCGGCGGCGCGGGTGGCATCCTGCACCAGCGCGGCATTCTGCTGGGTGGCCGTATCCATCTGGGTGACCGCCTGGTTGACCAGCGCGATCCCCTTGCTTTGCTCCTGGGAGGCGGCGGCGATCTCGTCCATGATGTCGGCCACCTTCTGCACCGACTCGACGATCTCCTGCATGGCCCCGCCGGCCTGGGTGACCAGACGACTGCCGGCGTCTACCTGCTCCACCGAGGTGGTGATCAGCGCGCGGATCTCCCGGGAGGCTTCAGCGCTGCGGCTGGCCAGACTGCGCACCTCGCCCGCCACCACGGCAAAGCCGCGACCCTGCTCGCCCGCGCGAGCCGCCTCCACCGAGGCATTCAGGGCGAGAATGTTGGTCTGGAAGGCGATCGAGTCGATCAGCTTGATGATTTCGGTAATCTTCTGCGAGCTGCTGCTGATCTCGCCCATGGTCTGCACCACCTCACCCACCACCTGTCCGCCACGGCGGGCCGCCTGGGCAGCGCTGTCGGCCAGACGGGTGGCCTGGCGTGCGTTGTCGGCGTTCTGGTCGACCGTCGAGGTGATCTGCTCCATGCTGCTGGCGGTATCCTCCAGCGAGGCGGCCTGCTGCACGGTACGGTTGGACAGGCTGCTGCTGCCATCGGCGATTTCCTGGGCGCCCTCATTGATCAGCTGGCTGCTGTGGCGCACGGTACTGACGGTTTCCGACAGATGCTGCTGGATATGGGCGAGTGCAGCAAACAGCTTGCCGATCTCGTTCTGGTTGCGCACGCTGATCTGCCCGGCCAGATCGCCGGCGGCAATCTGCTCGCAGTGCTCGACCACCCGCTGCAGCGGGCGGATGACATTCTTCGACACCCCGGCCAGCACGACGACCACGACGACACCGACCCCCAGCATGAGCAGGATGATGAGCCAACGCAGCATCGCGGCAAGACTCAGAAAATCCCCTGCCTGCGCGGTCTGGCTGCCACCAAGCAGTGCCTCGGCAGCACTCAGGCTGTAGAGGCCCAGCCCGCCGAGCATCAAGGTCAGCACGGCGAACACCGCCAGAATCAACGCCCAGCTGGCACGTACAGTCATGTTGTCAAGAATGCTCACACTACCCCCTACCGCCCTGCCCCGAGGCCCTGCCAGGGCCTTTGAGGAAATTTGCCTGCATTAGCTCGCCCGCAAGCCCCACCGTCTACGATGCCGTACCGGCACAGGCAAGATGTTGCCTTGGATCAGCCTGATGGCCTGCCACTCAGGAGGCCACGCGATCGACCAGCGCCATCTCGTCACTGTTGAGCAGCTTCTCGATATCCACCAGCACCAGCATGCGCTCGCCGACACTGGCCAGACCGCTCAGGTAGTCGGAGGACAGCGACAGACTGAACTCCGGAGCCGGCTTGATCTGTTCGGGAGTCAGGCTCAGCACGTCGGAAACACCGTCGACCACCACGCCGACCACCCGGCCGGAGACGTTCACCACGATCACCACGGTCT
>CAZFFB010000352.1:0-2270 GCA_964517735.1 uncultured Pseudomonas sp. | reverse complement strand
CTTTCATTACATCGCCTTCCCCGATCGTGACACCCTGCAGCGGATAGTCGACGTACACTTCCCCGCTATCCGTCAGGAGCTGGTGCAGGAGGCGCTGGAAATCTTCTTCGACATCCGCAAGGTGCCGGGGCTGAAGAAGAAGCCCTCTACCTCCGAGCTGGTCGACTGGCTCAAACTATTAATGGCCGACCAAATCGGCGAAGCCGTGCTGCACGAGCGCGACCCGAGCAGGGCGATCCCGCCGCTGGCCGGTGCGCTGGTGAAGAACGAGCAGGACGTGATGCTGCTTGAGCGTCTGGCGTTCATGAGCCGGCGCGTCGGGCGCTGAGGCTGGCACATGCTGCTCAATCTGTTCACGGCGCTGCGCAAGGCAGCTGTACCGGTTTCGCTGCGCGAGCTGCTGGATCTTCTTGAAGCGCTCGAACGTCAGGTGGTATTCGCTGACATGGACGCCTTCTACTATCTGGCGCGCAGCCTTCTGGTAAAGGATGAGCGGCATTTTGATCGCTTCGACCGTGCCTTCGCAGCCTACTTTCAGGGGCTGAATGATCTTGATGGCGCGCTGCATGCGCTGATTCCCCAGGACTGGCTGCGCCAGGAATTCGAGCGTCTTCTGAGTGCCGAGGACAAGGCGCAGCTGCAGGGTCTAGGGGGACTCGAGGCGCTGATCGAGGCGTTCAGGCAGCGCCTGGCCGAGCAGAAGGAGCGCCATGCCGGCGGCAACAAGTGGATTGGCACCGGCGGTACCAGCCCGTTCGGCGCGGGTGGCTATCACCCCGAGGGCGTGCGTGTCGGTGAGGCCGGTGAGCGTCAGGGGCGGGCAGCCAAGGTCTGGGAGCAGCGCCAGTACCGCAACCTCGACGATCAGGCCGAGTTGGGTTCGCGCAACCTGCAGCTCGCCCTGCGGCGTCTGCGCCGCTTCGCTCGCGAGGGGGCGGCCGAGGAGTTCGACCTGGATAGCACCATCGACCACACGGCCCGCGACGGCGGCCTGCTCAACATCCGCCTGCGTCCACAGCGGCGCAATGCGGTCAAGCTCCTGCTGCTACTGGATATCGGTGGCTCGATGGATGCCCACGTCAGCCGCTGCGAGGCACTGTTTGCGGCCTGTCGCAGCGAATTCAAGCACCTGGAGTTCTTCTACTTTCACAACTTCATCTATGAGTCGGTGTGGAAGGACAACCAGCGCCGCCACAGCGAGCGCATCGCCACACAAGATCTGCTGCACACCTATGGGGCCGACTACAAGGTGGTGTTTGTCGGGGACGCCGCCATGGGCCCCTACGAGATCACCCATGCAGGTGGCAGTGTCGAGCATTGGAACGAGGAGCCTGGATTCGTCTGGATGCAGCGCTTCATGCAGACTTACCGCAAGCTGATCTGGATCAATCCGACACCCCCCCACGCCTGGAGCTACAGCCGCTCGACCAGCCTTGTGCAGGAGCTGGTGGAGGGGCGCATGTATCCGCTGAACCCGGCGGGCCTTGAAGAAGGCATGCGCCTTCTGGCCGGTCACTGAGCCGGTCCTTTTCCGAGAGGTTATCGTGATGGTTACATCCCGCCAGGCGATGGACGCCTTGGCTGTTCAGATCATGCTGCTGCTCAGCATGATCTGGGGACTGCAGCAGATCAGCATCAAGCTGGCTGCACCCGACATGGCGCCGCTGTTGCAAGTGGGCCTGCGCTCGCTGCTGGCGCTGCCTCTGGTGGCGCTGTTCATGCTCTGGCGCCGCCAACCGTTTGCCTGGCGTGATGGCACCCTGCGTGATGGTCTGCTGCTTGGTCTGCTGTTTGCGGTGGAGTTCCTGTGCGTCGCGGAAAGTCTGCGCTATGGCAGTGCAGCCCACAGCGTCGTGCTGCTCTACACCGCACCGATCTTTGCCGCGCTGGGGCTGCACCTGCTGCTGCCTGGCGAGCGGCTGCGTCCGCTGCAGTGGCTGGGGATCCTGCTGGCCTTTGCCGGGATCCTGTTGGCCTTTGCCCGTACCCTGCTGGGTGGCGAAACCTCGCCTGATACCTGGCTGGGTGATCTGTTCGGACTGCTCTCGGGTCTGTTCTGGGCGGCGCTGATCATCTGGGTGCGCTGCAGCCGTCTGGCCGATGCGCCACCCGCCAAGGCGCTGCTGTTCCAGCTGCTGGGGGCGGCGATCCTGCTACCGCTGGCAGCGCTGTGCTCCGGACAGGCCGAGTCGTTCACACTCAGTGCAACCGTGATCTGGGCGCTGCTGTTCCAGGGCGTTGTGGTGGCCTTTGCCAGTTACCTTGCCAGG
>CAZFFB010000351.1:0-2272 GCA_964517735.1 uncultured Pseudomonas sp. | reverse complement strand
CTGACCAAGGTGATGGTCTCCGAGGCCGGCGCCTCGGTGTACTCGGCCTCCGAGCTGGCCGCGCGCGAATTCCCCGAGCTGGACGTGTCGCTGCGCGGCGCGGTCTCCATCGCCCGCCGCCTGCAGGACCCGCTGGCCGAGCTGGTGAAGATCGAGCCCAAGGCGATCGGCGTCGGCCAGTACCAGCATGACGTCTCCCAGCTCAAGCTGGCGCGCTCGCTGGATGCGGTGGTCGAGGACTGCGTGAACGCCGTCGGCGTGGATGTGAACACCGCCTCTGCTGCCCTGCTGGCGCGTATCTCCGGCCTCAACGCGACCCTGGCCAACAACATCGTGCAGTTCCGCGATGCCAACGGCGCGTTCAAGTCGCGCAGCGAGCTGAAGAAGGTGCCGCGCCTGGGCGACAAGACCTTCGAGCAGGCCGCAGGCTTTCTGCGCGTGATGAACGGCGACAACCCGCTGGACGCCTCGGCGGTGCACCCGGAGACCTACCCGCTGGTCAAGCGCATCGCCGAGGGCACCGGCCGCGACATCCGCTCGCTGATCGGCGATTCGGCGTTCCTCAAGCGCCTCGACCCGGCGCAGTTCACCGACGAGCACTTCGGCCTGCCGACCGTCACCGACATCCTCAAGGAACTGGACAAGCCCGGCCGCGACCCGCGCCCGGAGTTCAAGACCGCGGCCTTCCAGGACGGCGTCGAGAGCCTCAAGGACCTGCTGCCGGGCATGGTGCTGGAAGGCGTGGTGACCAACGTGACCAACTTCGGCGCCTTCGTCGACATCGGCGTGCACCAGGACGGCCTGGTGCACATCAGCGCGCTGTCGGAGAAGTTCGTCAAGGATCCCTACGAGGTGGTCAAGGCCGGCGACATCGTCAAGGTCAAGGTCATGGAGGTGGACATCCCGCGCCAGCGCGTCGGCCTGTCGATGCGCATGTCCGACACCCCCGGCGAGAAGGTCGACGGCCCGCGTGGCGGCGCCAAGCCACGCGGCAATGCGCCACGCAGCGAGCGCCACTCCAGCCAGGACAAGCCAGCGCCGAGCAATCCGGGCATGGCCGCGCTGTTCGCCAACGCCAAGCAGATCAAGAAGCGCTGAGATGACCGACGTTCGCACCGTTACCACCAGCGCCTTCAGTGACCTGCTGGGCTGCGAGCTGCTGCGCATCGAGCAGGGCGAGGCGCAGGTGCGCCTGCGCCTCAAGCCCGAACTCCTTAACCGCGCCGGCAAGCTGCATGGCGGGGTGATCTTCAGCCTGGTGGATGTGGCGATGGGCATGGCCTGCTCCAGCGCCCATGGCTTCGACCGCCAGAGCGTCACCCTGGAGTGCAAGATCAACTACCTGCGCGCCATCGGTGCCGGTGAAGCGCTCTGCCATGCGCGGGTGGTGCATCACGGCAGCCGCACCCTGGTGGTGGAAGCCGAGGTGCGCCAGGGCGAGGCGCTGGCCGCACGGGCCCAGGGGACCTTCATGCAGCTCTGATCCGCCATGCGGCATGCCCCGGCGCAGCGGCACCCCATCGCGCTCGGCGACATACCTCTTGAGACTGGCGCCGATCGCCCCCATAGTGCGGAAAATTTGCCAACAGGAAGCCCACTTTTGAGCGATCTACTGTCCCGCCGTCTGGCCCTGCTCGAACGTGCCCCGCATGATCTGCTGCGCCATTGCCGACATGGTCTGGAGAAGGAAGGCCTGCGCGTCGACGCCCGGGGCCATCTGGCCCTGACCGCCCATCCCGCCGCCCTGGGCTCGACCCTGACCCATGCACAGATCACCACCGACTACTCCGAAGCGCTGCTGGAGTTCATCACCGACGCCCACGAGGATCCGGCGACAACCCTCGCCGAGCTGGATGCCATCCACCGCTTTGCCTGTCCGCAGCTGGGCGCTGAGCAGCTGTGGATGCACTCCATGCCCTGCCAGCTGCCCGATGAGGCCAGCATCCCGATCGCCGAATACGGCCACAGTCACAACGGGCGCCTCAAGCACATCTACCGCCAGGGGCTGGCCGTGCGCTACGGCAAGACCATGCAGTGCATCGCCGGCATTCACTACAACTTCTCGCTGCCCGAGGCGCTGTGGCCCCTGCTGCAGCAGGCCGAAGGCGACAGCCGTACGGCGCAGGACTGGCAGTCGGCACGCTACGTGGCGCTGATCCGCAACTTCCGCCGCTACAGCTGGCTTTTGATGTACCTGTTTGGCGCCTCACCGGCGCTGGATGCCAACTTCCTCGCCGGTCGCACCCATGACCTCGAGCAGCTCGATGACGAC
>CAZFFB010000350.1:0-2277 GCA_964517735.1 uncultured Pseudomonas sp. | reverse complement strand
GCCTCCGCCCCGCCACCGATCGAGGCGCTGATCGGCCGAAAGATCCAGGGCTAACTGCCGCCGACCCAGCTGCACAAGCGGCTACCACCCCAACGCTGATCCCCCGGGGCCGCTTCTGCGGCCCCACTTCTTTGTGCCAGCGCCTGATGGTCACGGGCGCTGCGCAGCTTCGCTGCCACACGTCCCCGCCTGCCTGTACACCGCATAGCTGCAGCCGGCTGAATGATCCGACTTGCCCGGGTAAAGTTTTTGTAAATATTTGTCAAAATTAAATGATAAAAATTATCATTTGCTCTCAAGACGAATTACCAATGGGGCAAGCCGCCATCATGTTCTCGCCCTCCCGCTCACTGCTCGCTGCAGCCATTGCCTGCGCCAGCCACGCTGCCCACGCAGACAGCCCACCCGTCAAGCTGGACAACGTCGTGGTCAGTGCCGCTGGCTTCGAGCAGAAGCTCACCGACGCCCCCGCCAGTATCAGCGTAGTCACCGAACAAGAGCTCCGGCGCAAGCCTTATGTCACCTTGATCGATGCCATTCGCGACCTGGAAGGTGTCGATGTCGGCGAAACATCTGACAAGACCGGCCAGAAGACCATCAGCATGCGCGGCATGGGTTCGGACTACACCCTGGTGCTGATCGATGGCAAGCGGCAGAACAATCATGGCGACATCTATCCCAACAGCTTTAGCGGCAACCAGTTCAACCACATCCCGCCACTGGACGCCGTCGAGCGCATCGAGGTGATCCGCGGCCCGGCCTCCACCCTGTATGGCGCCGACGCCATGGGGGGGTGATCAACATCATCACCAAGAAGGACATCACCCAGTAGAGCGGCTCGGCAACCTACGGACAGACCTTCCAGACCGATGACCAGTTCGGCGATGACCGCACCACCGACCTCAGTCTGCGCGGCCCACTCATCGAGGGTCTGCTCGGTCTGGGTCTGCGCGCCAGCCGCTATCAGCGCGACGCCTCCAACCCGCAGTACGATCCGGCCGCGGACCCTTCCGGTAAAGAGCATCCACGCAGCCTCGGCTTTGGTGGCGGCGGCAAGACCGTCGACAACACCAACAGCGCCTACGGCCTGAGTCTGTATTTCACCCCGACCAAGCACCAGCGCATTACCCTTGATCTCGATCAGTCCGAGCAGACCTACGATAACAAGCCGGTCAATGGCAGCTCTCCGCTCGGTACCGTGGACAGCATCGACACCATCTGGCGAGGCAGCACCACCCGCGCGGAGCCGCGCGTCGGCTATCTGGACGAACAAGTCTTCACCCGCGATTCATGGTCGGTATCCCACGAAGGTGACTGGGACTTCGGCACCAGCTTCGTGGGCCTTTCCTACATCGAAACCGACAACAAGGGCCGCACCCTGCCCTTCACCGTGGCGGAGCGTGAACTACTGCAGTCGATGAGGCAGGGCGCCGGCGCCTACGCCGGCCTGAGCCAGGCCGAGCGCAAGGCCATCGCCGAAGACACCTTCCTGCCACGCAACAAGCGCATCCTGCAGAGCAACCAGTACACCCTGGACGCCAACCTGCAGATTCCGGTCGATGAACTGGCTGGCGATCACCTGTTTGTGGTGGGCGGGCAGGTCATCGACGGCGAACTCAAGGATGGTGTGTTCGGCATGGAGGACGGCACACCCGGCACGGTGCAGGAGCACAAGATGTGGGCGCTGTTCGCCGAGGACAGCTGGAGCCCTGTAGACGCTTTCACCCTCACCGCCGGTCTACGCAACGACAATCATCAGGAATACGGCAGCCACATCTCGCCGCGCCTCTATGGTGTCTACCGGTTGTCGGCGGACTGGACCCTCAAGGGCGGGGTCTCCACTGGCTACAAGACCCCCAAGACCACTGACCTGTACGATGGTGTCACCGGTTTTGGCGGTCAGGGTACCTCGCCGCAATATGGCAACCCGGACCTGCAGCCAGAAACCAGCCGCAACACCGAGGTGGCGATCTACTGGAACCACCCGGATCGCCACAGCTTCAACGCCACCCTGTTCCACAACGCCTTCAAGGACAAGATCAGCTCGCAGGCCTGTGGTACCGGCACCGGGCTGGCGTGCGCCAGCACCGGAGAGTATGCCGATCTTGGCTACACCAGCTCGAGCCGCAAGACCAATATCGACGAAGTCGTGATCAAGGGCACCGAGCTGGCAGCGCGCTGGCAGATCGCCGGCGACTGGGCACTGCGCGGCAACTACACCTACACCGACAGCGAGCAGAAGAGTGGCTCGCAAAAAGGCCTGCCGCTCAACCAGAG
>CAZFFB010000349.1:0-2304 GCA_964517735.1 uncultured Pseudomonas sp. | reverse complement strand
CAGCTGGTGGAGAACACCCTGAGCCGCCTGCAGCTGCCGGCCGACAAGACCCTAGCCGAGCTGTCCGGGGGCTGGCGCCGCCGCGTGCTGCTGGCCCAGGCGCTGGTCGCCGAGCCGGACCTGCTGCTGCTCGACGAGCCGACCAACCACCTGGACCTCGGTGCCATCGCCTGGCTGGAAGAGGCGCTGCTCGGCTTCAACGGTGCGGTGCTGTTCATCACCCACGACCGTGCCTTCCTGCAGAGCCTGGCGACGCGCATCCTCGAACTGGATCGCGGCCACCTGATCGACTGGAATGGCGACTACGCCAGCTTCCTGCTGCACAAGGAGCAGCAGCTGGCCGCCGAGGAAGCCGCCAACGCGCTGTTCGACAAGCGTCTTGCCCAGGAGGAGGTGTGGATCCGCCAGGGCATCAAGGCGCGGCGTACCCGCAACGAAGGCCGGGTGCGTGCCCTCAAGGCGATGCGTGCCGAGCGGGCCGAACGCCGCGAGCGTCAGGGCAAGGCGAACATTCAGCTGGAAACAGCGGACAAGTCCGGCAAGCAGGTGATCGTCGCCGAGCACGTGGGCTTCGCCCATCCGGGCGGCGAGGCGCTGATCCGCGATTTCTCCATGGTCATCCAGCGCGGCGACCGCATCGGCCTGCTCGGTGCCAACGGCACCGGCAAGACCACCCTGCTCAAGCTGCTGCTTGGCGAGCTGCAGCCGACCTCCGGCAGCGTCAAGGCGGGCACCAAGCTGGAGGTGGCCTATTTCGACCAGCTGCGCAACCAGCTCGACGGCGAAAAGACGGTAATCGACAACATCTCCGAAGGCCGCGACTTCATCAGCATCGATGGCCAGAACCGCCATGTGCTGAGTTATCTTGGCGACTTCCTGTTCAGCCCGCAGCGCGCCCGCTCGCCGGTCAAGGCGCTGTCGGGTGGCGAGCGCGCCCGCCTGCTGCTGGCCAAGCTGTTCAGCAAGCCCGCTAACCTGCTGGTGCTTGACGAGCCGACCAACGATCTGGACGTAGAAACCCTCGAACTGCTTGAGGAAGTGCTGCTCGGCTTCCCCGGCACCGTGCTGATGGTCAGCCACGACCGGGCGTTCCTCGACAACGTGGTGACCAGCACCCTGGTGTTCGAGGGCGAGGGCCGGGTGCGTGAGTACGTCGGCGGTTACCAGGACTGGCTGCGCCAGGGCGGCTCGCCGCGTCTGCTTGGGGTCGGCAAGGAGGAGGGCGACAAGCCTGTGCGCGAGGAGAGGCCGCAGCCGGTGGAGAAACCGGCGGCCGCAGCGGCCGCCAGTGCGGCACCGGCCCGGCGCAAGCGCAGCTACAAGGAGCAGCGCGAGCTGGATACCTTGCCGGCGCAGATCGAGGCGCTGGAGCTGGAGCAGGCGGCGCTGCAGGAAGAAACCGCCACGCCACAGTTCTACCTGCGCCCAGCGGAGGAAACCCGCACCGCGCTGGCCCGCCTTGAGGCGATTGCCGCCGAGCTCGATGCCCTGCTGGAGCGCTGGTCCGAGCTGGACGGCTGAGCCGGGGCGGGCCGCGCTCCGGGTTCAGTCCGGCTTCTTCAGGTGGACTGCCAGCACGTCGCAGGGCGCGGCGTGCAGCAGGTCGTTGGAGGTGGAGCCCAGCAGCAGGGCCAGACCATGGCGGCCGTGGCTGCCGGTGACGATCAGATCGCAGGGCAGCTCACGGGCCAGTCGGTGAATTTCCTGGCGCGGCTGACCGAAGACCAGGTGGCAATCCTCGCGCTTTAGCTGCGAGTGGCGGGCGGCAAAGCCGTCCATGCGCTCGCGGGCCTGGTCGATCTGCTGCTGCTGCAGGGCCGAAAGATCCATGGGCACATCGCCGCCGAAGGCCATCGCCATCGGCTCGACTACGTGTACCAGTGACAGTCTGGCCTGACAGGCACTGGCCAGTGCGCTGGCGCGCTCGATGACCAGATGGCAATCCTCGGCCATATCGATGGCCACCAGCAGGTGTGTATAGGTCATGGACAGCAACTCCTTGTGAGGGGGGATGTGCCCGCAGTATGGCTCAGCTGCACGGCCGATGAGCAGAAAACCCCTACGCGATGCTCGATTGACAAGCTCCTGCTGCTTGTTCGATGGTTCGGGCATCACGCACATGGAGATGCAGCCATGATTTACCAGGGCAAGGCCATCCGCGTCGCACTGCTGGCCGATGATATCGCCGAGCTGTGTTTTGACCGCGACGGCGAGACAGTCAACAAGTTCGATCGCCTGACACTGGGCGAGCTGCAGGCGGCGGTACAGGCGATCCAGGCCTGCCCGCAGGCGCGTGCCGTGCTG
>CAZFFB010000348.1:0-2320 GCA_964517735.1 uncultured Pseudomonas sp. | reverse complement strand
GATCGGCTGCAGTGGCTCGCTGGCCAGCTGGTCGATGCGCACCAGGTTCAAACGGGTAAAGTCGACCTTGAGGGCCCGCAGGCGACCCGCCTCCTCACGCAGCTCACCCAGCTCCTTGAGAAACAGGTCATCATTCTCACGTGCCTGGAAAGCCTGCACCGTGCGGTTCTGTTCCAGCAGGCGCAGTTCCGTGTGGATCTCGGCAATGCGTGGCTCGGTGAAGTCATCGGAGGTGCGTTTACGCAGCGCGTTGCGCTCGGCGCTCAGCGCTTCGGTCCCCATGAAGTGCAGGGGAATATCCTGATTATTGACCTCGGTACGGATCACACTGCCCTGGACCGTACGCGGCGTCTCACCCAGTGAAGTCGGATTAGTCGGCTTGTGAATGCCCAGAGCACGCGCAATGGCAATCGCCTCTTCCAACTCTGCCAGACGGTCATCACGGCGCGTACGCAGCATCTGGCGCAGCGCCTCAAGTTCATCTTTAAGCAGGGCGCGCTTGATGGTATCGCCCTCCAGCAGTCGGGCGATCTCGGCCTCTTTGACCGCATCGTAAGCCGCACGAGCCGCCTGGATACGCCGATCCAGTACCGACAGACGGTTATTCACTACGGTGCGAAAGTCCTCTTCGATACGAGCCCGCTCACGCGCAATAGCAAACTCGACCAGACCATTGACCAGCGCCACGCCATCGACTCCGCGCGGGTAGGTCAGGCTGAGACCGACAAAGTCGGTCAGTGCATCCTGCTTTTTCGGATCAGGCTGCAGCATGGTGAAGGCGCGATCGTTGAAGTACTCGAAGGACTGGGCGAAGGTACGGCCAGGCTTTGCAAGGGCATTGCTCAGGGCCTCGCTGGAGCGGACGAACTCGTAGCGGTTCTCGTAGGAGGCCAGTGCCGCGCCGACCCGCTTGAGGGCATCCTCGGGAGACAGCTCGTAGACATCCGTGCCGTTGAGCTCATCCAGATCCTTGATGGCGGCCGGGCGCAGCAGGCTGCGCACTTCATAATACGGGGTGGCCAGCACCGCATAGAGGATGGCGCACGCCGTGATCAGCAGCGTGACCAGCAACAGCAGACGGCGGCCGTTCCACAGGCTGGCACACAGGGCACGAAGGTCGATGGCTTCATCCTGACGGGTGTAGGTGCCGACGGGTTCTGTCACGATCACTCTCTTGCTGAGTCTGCATGTCAAGGCGGGGCCGCCATGTTAAGCATGGTCCGTAACGCAGGCAAGGCAGGAAAGCTCAGACATCTCGCTGCGCGAATGCCGAATAAATAAAAACCCCGCCTCCCAGGCGGGAGACGGGGTCTTGCTTACAACATACAGCGCTCACCGAGGTCAGGAGAGCCGATGAACGGCTCCCCTGACCTTGCATCAGACCAGCGCGTCGAAGGGCTGCTCGGACACACCCACCAGGGCCAGCTCGGAACCGGTGTCGGCCGGCTCGTCCATGGCGCCTTGCTCGGTGCCTTGCTCCTCGACCGGCGACTGAATGGCCAGCAGCGCTTCCAGCGACAGGTTGGCGGCAGCATCTGCAGTCAGTGCGACCTCCACCTCGTCACCCGCTGCAGCGTCAGCGGCCTGGGCATCCGCCAGCTCAACGCCGGCAGCTGCGTCAGCTGCCTGAGCGTCAGCCAGGGCAGCCAAGGCAGCATCGTCAGCCAGCAGGGTTGCCAGTGCCTCAGCCGCCTCAGTAGCCGCCTCTTCGGCAACCAGCAGGGCCGCATCGGCCTCGTTGGCGGCGAGGAAGGCAGCACCTACGACGACCTCTGCAGCAACCAGTGCAGCGTCGGCCGCATCGAGTGCCTCGACGGCCTCGATTTGTGCAACTTCTGCCAGCTCCAGCTCCGCCTGAGCGGCGGTCACGCCTTCGGCTGCAGCACCGACCGCCAGCTGGGCGGCTTCTACCACCTCAAGGGCAGCTGCGTCGTCGGCTTGAGCGGCGGCCAGCTTGGCGGCCGCCAGTTCAGCGGCTGCCTCAGCGGTTTCCAGCGCAGCAGCGGCAACCGGAATAGCTGCAGTGAATGCGGTTCGAGTCGACGATGGCACGGATCAGCGCATTCGGAACCTCCCGGTAGTTGGCCAAAAGCTGCCGGGTATCCTTCGGCAGACAGTAGCCGCCGTAACCGAAGGAAGGGTTGTTGTAGTGCGTGCCGACTCGCGGATCCAGGCTGATGCCCTCGACAATCGCCCGGCTGTCCAGCCCGTGCGCTTGTGCGTAGCTGTCCAGCTCGTTGAAGTAGGCCACGCGCATGGCCAGGTAGGTGTTGGCGAACAGCTTGATCGCCTCGGCCTCGGTGCTGTCCGTCAGCAGCAC
>CAZFFB010000347.1:2097-2328 GCA_964517735.1 uncultured Pseudomonas sp. | reverse complement strand
ATCCACGGCCCGGACGGCGTCCGTGAAGAAGCCGTGGAAGTGGATGGCCCCGTGCTGGCTGGCCTGCGGGTTCTTCACCAGCAGGGAAATGGCAATCGGGGCGCGGCTGCCGCTGCCGAAAATCTTGCCGCCTTCCTTGCGGGAGGTTTCACCGGAAGTGCGCTGATTGCCGCGCAGGTGGAACACATAAAGACTGGAAAACTCATCCGCCAGGCACTTGCGTAAACCATC
>CAZFFB010000347.1:0-2087 GCA_964517735.1 uncultured Pseudomonas sp. | reverse complement strand
GTGTTGGCCTCCAGAAACCCTGCGTTGGTGACAAAACCAATCACGCCAGCATTGCCGATCCGGTCGCTGGCCCAGCGGATAGCACGGATATAGCTGTCGTAAAGATTCTTCACCGATGTGGCATTCGAATTTCGCGCATAAGTAGCTTCAATTCGCTTGTCCAAATTTGGGTAAGCCACATTCTGGTTGTTGTCGTTAGCACTTTCTTGCCCTGCCGAATAAGGCGGATTGCCAACGATCACCCGAATATCCAACTCTTTCTGACGCTTGCGGCGCTCACTGTTGTCCTCCAGCAGGGCGTCCACCAGATCGTCCTTCTCATACATCTGGAAGGTGTCGGTCAGGCAGATGCCCTCGAAGGGCACATAGTCGCCACCGGCCAGGCTGTGATAGACCGCCTCGATGTTGATGGCTGCAATGTAGTAGGCCAGCAGCACCAGCTCGTTGGCGTGGATTTCGTGGCGGTACTTGTGCGCCAGCTCCTCCGGCTTGATCAGGCCCGATTGCAGCAGGCGGGTGATGAAGGTGCCGGTGCCGGTGAACGGGTCGATAATATGCACGCCCTTGCTGCCGAGGGTCTGGCCGAACTCCTGTTGCAGCAGGTGGTTGACGCTGTGGAGGATGAAGTCCACCACCTCGACCGGGGTGTAGACGATACCCAGGCGCTCGGTCATGCGCGGGAAGGCGTTGCGGAAGAACTTGTCGTACAGCTCGACGACGATCTTCTGCTTGCCGGCAGCGCTGTCGATGCCCGAGGCACGCTGGCGGACGCTGGCGTAGAACTTCTCCAGCGTGTCGGCTTCTTTGGCCAGGTGATGCTCGTGGAGCGCGTCCAGCACGCCCTGCATGGCCTTGGATATGGGGTTGTGACTGGCGAAGCTGTAGTCCTCGAACAGCGCATCGAACACCGGCTTGGTGATCAGGTGCTGGGCCAGCATTTCGACGATCTCGCCATCGGTGATGCTGTCGTTGAGGTCGTCGCGCAGCTCGGCGGCAAAGGCGCCGAAGGCTTCACGCTCGCTGATGTTGGCCGGGTTCTCCAGAATGGCCTGGATGCGGTCGATGTGGGTGCGGGCGATCTTGGCAATGTCGTTGGCCCAGTCTTCCCAGTGGTGACGATTGCCGCACTTCTGGACAATGCGGGCGTAGATGGCGCGCTCCAGCTCCCCCACCTCGAAGGTCAGGTCTTGCTGCTGGGTCAACTGGCCTGCGGCGTCGTGGTTCTTGCGCTGGCGCTGGCCGATGGTGTGCTGGCCCTTGCCGGTGTCCTGCTTGCTGGTGCGCTTGGCCTTGGGCTGTACCTTGTCGGTGATGGCGATGACTTCCATCTTGCGCGGGTCGGGGCCGGTCAAGTCCAGCTTGTTGATGGAGGCGTCGAAGCGGTCATCGTGGGAGCGCAGCGCCTGGAGCACCTGCCAGACCACGCGGTAGGTTTCGTTGTCGTTGAGGGCTTCGTGGGGCTCCACACCTGCTGGGATGACCACCGGGAGGATGACGTAGCCGCGCTTCTTGCCAGGGGCGTTGCGCATGACGCGACCCACGGATTGCACCACGTCCACCTGGGAGTTGCGCGGAGTGAGGAACAGCACGGCGTCGAGCGCCGGAACGTCCACGCCTTCGGACAGGCAGCGCACGTTGCTGAGGATGCGGCAGGTGTTTTCCGGGGTATCGGCCTTCAGCCAGGTCAGCTTCTCGTCTTTCTGGCTGGCGTTCATGCCGCCGTCCACATGCTCCGCTTCGCAGGTCAGGCGGCTGGCCGGCTCGATGCTTTCCGCCCCCTGATACGCCTCCACCACGGCCTGGAACATGCTGGCGATGTTGATGGAGCTGACCTTGTGCTTGCTGCCCTTGTAGTCGGGCGAGATGACCTGACAGAAGGCTACGGCACGCTTCATCGGCTCACTGTCGCCGATCAGGTCGTCGGTCAGCCCCTGCTTGGCCAGCGCCTTCCAGCAGCCGACGATGCGGGCGGCGTCGTCCACCTTGAGCTGGTTGGTCTCGTCTTTCAGCAGCTCTTGCAGACGGCGGTTGACGTGGCTTTCCTCGACGGCCAGCACCACCACCTTGTAGTCCACCAGCAGGCCGCG
>CAZFFB010000346.1:0-2338 GCA_964517735.1 uncultured Pseudomonas sp. | reverse complement strand
CCTGGTGCTGTGGCGCATCCTGTTCGTCTCGCTGCTGCTCACCGCCGCCAGCCTCGGCCTGTTCCTCTACGCCCAGAGCCAGGGGCTGGCGCTGGAGGTGTGCCGTACCCTGGCGGTCAACGCGCTGGTCGCCGGCGAGATCGGCTACCTGTTCTGCGCCCGCCGCCTGCACGCGCCGGCCGCCTTCGGCCTGCGCGACAACCCGCTGGTCTGGAGCATGGTGGCGCTGGTGATCGTGCTGCAGCTGGCGCTCAGTCACTGGCCTCCCCTGCAAGCACTCTTTGGCACCGCTGCTCTGGATGGCGCCGGCTGGAGCTGGGTGATCGGCGCCGGACTGCTGGTACTGGTACTGGTCGAACTGGAAAAGCGCCTGCTGAGCCTGCGGCATCGATAGGTCCGCCCCGGAAGACGGGGTGCCCGTGTCCTGTGCAGGCTTGTGCCCCGTCCATGACGGCCAGCGCCGCGACATTCTGTTTATGCAAAAAAGATCTATGCATACTGCTGGCATGATACAAGTCTACCCAGCAATATACTCCCCAAGGTATGAAGGCATACCGTCATGCCACCGCCGCAGAACGGTATGGCACCGATTGCAGGCACCTGAATCCGTTCTGTCTGCTTCATCCGCTCAAGGAGCTACCTCGTGAAACATCTGCTACTCGCCGCCACGCTGAGCCTGTGCAGCCTGACCGCGCAGGCCATGGACATCGCCGTCAGCGCCGAGGAAGTCCACCAGCGCGTCACGCAGCAGGCGGCCAACCTGCTGTTCGTCGATGTGCGTGATCCGGTGGAAATCATGTTCGTCGGCTTTACTGACAGCGTGCATGTCAACGTGCCCTACCTGTTGGTCGATCGCAGCGCTTGGGATGAGCAGCGTGGCACCTATCGAATCACCCAGAACCCGAATTTTCTGACCGAAATCCGCGCCGAACTGAAAAAGCGCGGCCTTGATGAACGCGCTGAAATCATCACCCTGTGCCGCTCCGGCAGCGAGCGGGGCGAACCCAGTGCCGCCTTTTTGCGGGCCAATGGCTTCCCCAATGCGCGCTACGTGGTGGCGGGCTTCCAGGGCGCAGCCCTCAAGGACGGCCCACAGGCTGGCATGCGCCTGCAAAACGGCTGGCAGAACAGCGGCCTGCCGTGGAGCCCGAAGATGAACCCGCAAAAGATGTACCGTCCCTGAGGGATACGCCCTCCCTATCCCCCGTACAGGTAGAAAATCATGCAGAAGAACGTTGGTGGTATCGACAAGATCGCCCGCATCCTGATCGGCATCGCGCTGATCATCTGGGCCCTGAGCTCAGGGCCGGCTTGGGCCTTTATCGGCGTGCTGCCGCTGGCTACCGGCCTGCTCGGCTGGTGCCCGGCCTATACCCTGTTCGGCTTCAAGACCTGCAAGCTCAAGCGCTGAGAGCCAGACCATGAAAAACGCCCATGACCTGGTCGTCGCCGCCAAGAGCCGCATCACGGAAATCCCCCTGGAGGATGCCGATGCGGCCATCCGCCAGGCCGACGTGCTGATCGATGTACGGGAAGCTGACGAGTTCCAGGCCGGTCATCTGGCCGGAGCCATCAACATCCCGCGCGGGCTCCTGGAGTTTCGCCTGAGCAATATGCCGGAGCTTGCAGCGCGCGATCTGTCGATCGTCCTGTACTGCAGGACCAGCGGCCGCGCCGCGCTGGCGGCCTGCAGCCTGCTGGAGATGGGCTACCTGCAGGTACGCTCGATTGCTGGCGGCGTCGATGCCTGGGAGGCAGCGGGCAAACCGTTGGTCAAGCCGCAGCTGCCCAGCTTCGAGTGATCACAGACCTGCGCCCGGCACCGCTGGGCCATGGCTGCGCTCAATCATCTTAATAGCAAAAAGCTTTATACATATAACCATTTAATCGACTAGCATCTCTCCCAAGATACTCTACTGAGTACACAGTATTACCCACCATCGCCTGAAAGCTTTCTGTGCAAGACGCTGAAACAGCCGTGCTGCAGATACCCCAGGCATCTTATCTATCGAGGATCCCTGCAATGGAAAACACCGTACAGATCAACTTCCCGCGCCTCAACGAGCCGGCCCCGGCCTTCAAGGCCCGCACCACCTCTGGTGAGCGCTCGCTGGAGGACTATCGCGGCAAGTGGCTGATCCTGTTCTCCCACCCGGCTGACTTCACCCCGGTGTGCACCACCGAGTTCATCGGTTTTGCCCAGGCCGCCCCGAAATTTGCCTCGATGAACTGTGAGCTGCTCGGGCTGTCGATCGACAGCCTGTTCTCGCACCTGGCCTGGATGCGCAACATCCAGGAGAAGTTCGGCGTCGAGATTCCGTTCCCGATCCTCGAGGAC
>CAZFFB010000345.1:0-2339 GCA_964517735.1 uncultured Pseudomonas sp. | reverse complement strand
GGTGACGAAGGTGGTTTTGCGCCGAACCTGGCGTCCAACGAAGATGCCCTGGCCGCCATCGCCGAGGCCGTGGCCAACGCCGGCTACACGCTGGGCGAGGACGTCACCCTGGCGCTGGACTGCGCATCGAGCGAGTTCTTCAAGGATGGCCAGTACGATCTGGCGGGTGAGGGCAAGGTATTCAGCGCTGAAGGTTTCGCCGATTACCTGGCCGGCCTGACCCAGCGCTACCCGATCATCTCCATCGAGGACGGCATGGACGAGTCCGACTGGGCTGGCTGGAAGGTCTTGACCGACAAGATCGGCGCGAAGGTGCAGCTGGTGGGCGACGACCTGTTCGTCACCAATACCAAGATCCTCAAGCGCGGCATCGACGAGCAGATCGGCAACTCGATCCTGATCAAGGTCAACCAGATCGGCTCGCTGACCGAGACCCTGGAAGCCATCCAGATGGCCAAGGCCGCCGGCTTCACCGCAGTGATCTCGCACCGCTCTGGCGAAACCGAGGACAGCACCATTGCCGACCTGGCGGTGGGTACTGCTGCCGGCCAGATCAAGACCGGCTCGCTGTGCCGCTCCGACCGCGTGTCCAAGTACAACCAGCTGCTGCGCATCGAAGAGCAGCTGGGCGAAAAGGCCCCCTACAAGGGGCGTGCCGAGTTCCGCGGCTAAGCAGCAACACCTCCCGCTGCCTTTCGCTCAGGCAGCGGGATCCGGCGGGGGCCGACGCTGCGCGCGGCCCCTTGCTGTTTTCCTGATCCGTTCTATGCCATCGAGGGCTGCTTCGGATGCAAAAGGCCCATCTGCTGTTTATTGTGCTGCTGCTGATCCTTGCGGGCCTGCAGTATCGGCTCTGGGAAGGGGATGGCGGCATCGCCCATAACCGCGCTCTGGAGCAGGAGATTGCCGAACAGCAGCGCGAGAATGCCCGTCTGCACGAGCGCAACCGTACCCTCGAGGCGGAAGTCTTAGAGCTCAAGCGCGGTCTTGAGACCATTGAGGAGCGTGCCCGCTACCAGCTGGGCATGGTCAAGGATGGTGAAACCCTGCTGCTGCTGAGCGAGTGAGCTGCAGGTCGCGCCCTGATCATGAGGAGTCGCGCGATGTCATCGATGAATTTGCCTGAATTCTGGACCCTCATTCCGGCTGCCGGCGTGGGTGCACGCATGCAGGCCGATCGCCCCAAGCAGTACCTGCACGTGGCCGGACGCAGCCTGATCGAGCACACCCTGGCATGCTTTCTGGATCATCCATGCCTCAAGGGGTTGGTCGTGTGCCTGGCTGATGAGGATCCTTACTGGCCTCTGCTGCCGTGCGCGAGCGACCCGCGCATCCAGCGCGCCAGCGGCGGCTGCGAGCGTGCCGACTCGGTGCTCAACGGTCTGCTGCACCTGCTGCAGCGCGGTGCTTCGGCCGATGACTGGGTGCTGGTGCATGACGCCGCCCGTCCCAATCTGGCCCGCAGTGATCTCGACCAGCTGCTGGGCCTTTTGGCGGATGATCCGGTCGGCGGGCTTCTGGCGGTGCCGGCGCGCGATACCCTGAAACGCGCCGATGCCTCGGGCCGGGTAGCGGCCACGGTCGATCGCCGGGTGATCTGGCAGGCCTATACCCCGCAGATGTTCCGTCTTGGCCTGCTGCAGCGCAGCCTGGCCGACGCACTGGTGTCGCGGGTGAACGTCACGGATGAAGCCTCGGCTCTGGAGTGGGCCGGTCACGCGCCCCGGCTGATCGAGGGGCGGGCCGACAACCTGAAGATCACCCGTCCCGAGGATCTGGCCTGGCTGGCTCAGTGCTGGGCGACCCGCTAGGGTGCAGCGCCTGCAGCACGTGCTGCAGCGCTTCGCGCCAGTGGGGCGCTTCAATGGCGAAGGTGCGGTACAGCTTGTGGCTGTCCAGCACCGAATAGTGCGGCCTGCGCGCTGCGCTCGGGTACTGGGCACTGTGGATGGCCTGCAGCGCCGGGCGGCGGCTCAGAAGGCCCAGCGCCTCGGCCTGGTGGAAGACTTCCCGGGCGAAGTCGTACCAGCTGCACGGTGGTGTGCCCGCGAAATGGTAGAGTCCCCAGGCCAGCCGGCCCTCAGCCCGGTAGCGGGCCGCCAGTGTCCAGAGCGTGCGGGCAATGGCATCGGCCGGCGTCGGGCAGTCGATCTGATCGGCCACCACCGCCAGCTGCGTGCGCTCGCGGGCCAGACGCAGCATGGTCGTGACGAAATTGTTGCCATGCGCAGAAAAGACCCAGCTGGTACGCAGGATCAGTGACTGCGGACAACCGCGCTGCACGGCCTGCTCGCCAGCCCATTTGCTGGCGCCATACACGTTGAGGGGCGCACAGGCAT
>CAZFFB010000344.1:0-2341 GCA_964517735.1 uncultured Pseudomonas sp. | reverse complement strand
GGCAGCTCCGGGCAATGGCATCAGCCATATCCGTGGTGGCCGTCCCCACTTCGACCGGGTCAACCTACAGGCGGCGGTGGAAGGCAGTCTGCGCCGCTTGCAGACCGACTATCTCGACCTCTACCAGCTGCACTGGCCGGACCGTGCGACCAACTTCTTTGGCCAGCTCGGCTATCGTCACGATCCGCAGGCGCACATCACGCCCATCGAGGAAACCCTCGAGGCACTCGACGAGCTGGTGAAAAGCGGCAAGATCCGCCACATCGGCCTGTCCAATGAAACGCCCTGGGGCATGCACCGCTTCTTGCAGCTGGCCGAGCAGCGCGGCTGGCCACGGGTGGTATCGATTCAGAATCCCTATAATCTGCTCAACCGCAGCTTCGAGATCGGTCTGGCGGAGATGGCTATCCGCGAGCGGGTCGGGCTGCTGGCCTATTCACCCCTGGCCTTTGGTCTGCTCTCGGGCAAGTACGAGCAGGGCGCTCAGCCTGCCGGTGCCCGGCTGACCCTGTTCGAGCGTTTCCAGCGTTATAACAACCCGCAGGCACGCCGGGCGGCCAGTGCCTATGTGCAGCTGGCGCGCGAGCACGGCCTTGATCCAGCGCAGATGGCGCTGGCCTATGTGACTGGCAGGCCGTTCGTGACCAGCAATATCATCGGCGCCACCACCCTCGCTCAGCTGGACAGCAACCTGGACAGTCTGCAGCTGACCCTGAGCGAGGAGGTGCTGGCCGGCATCGAGGCGATTCACCGCGAGCAGCCCAACCCCGCCCCGTGATGGGGGCGGGGTATGGGGCGGGTCAGGCCAGCTCGCTCAGGCACTCATCGATGAGGGCCAGGCCAGGGGCCAGCTGGGCATCGCTGACGGTCAGCGGGACCAGGATGCGCAGTACGTTGCCGTAGGGGCCGCAGGAGAGCAGGATCAGTCCCTTGTCCCGGGCACGCGCTACCAGTTGAGCGGTCAGGGTCGTGGCCGGGCGGTGGATATCGCCGTCCTCGCCCAGCTCGATGGCCACCATCGCCCCCAAGCCGCGTACATCGACAATCACCGGATGACGCGCCTGCAGCTCACGCAGACCCTGCTGCCGGCGCTCGCCGAGCGTCCGGCTGCGGGCGAGCAGCTGCTCCGTCTCGAATACCTCAAGCACTGCCAGCGCGGCGGCACAGGCGAGCGGATTGCCGGCGTAGGTACCCCCCAGGCCACCGGGGGCGATCACGTCCATGACCTCCGCCCGCCCGCAGACACCGGCCAGCGGGAAGCCGCCGGCGATCGACTTGGCGAAGGTGGTCAGATCGGCCACGACCCCCATCTGCTCCATGGCGAAGAAACTGCCGGTGCGGCCTGCGCCTGTCTGCACTTCATCGGCGATCAGCAGGATGCCATGCTGGTCACAGAGGGCGCGCAGGCGTTGCATGAAGTCCAGGGGGGCGACATAGAAGCCGCCTTCGCCCTGCACCGGCTCGATGACAATGGCGGCGATGTCGCGTGGTTCGGCATCGTTCTTGAAGATGCGCTCGATGCTGGCGATGGCCTCATCGCTGCTCACGCCATGCAGTGCACAGGGATACTGGGCGCGGTAGACCCCGCCGGGCATCAGGCCCATGCCGGCCGCGTAGGGGACTTTCTTGCCGGTCAGCGACAGGGTCATCATGGTGCGCCCGTGATAGCCGCCGGTGAAAGCGATCACCCCGGCACGCCCTGTGGCGGCGCGGGCGATCTTCACTGCATTCTCCACCGCTTCTGAACCGGTACTGACTAGCAGGGTCTTCTTGGCAAAATCGCCAGGTACCCGGGCGTTGAGCTGCTCGCACAGGGCAATGTAGGGCTCATAGGCGAGTACCTGGAAGCAGGTGTGGCTCAGCTTGCCGAGCTGTGCCTGCACGGCCGCGACCACATGCGGGTGCAGGTGGCCGGTGTTGAGTACCGCGATACCGCCGGCAAAATCCAGATACTCGCGTCCTTCGACATCAACCACCGTGCAGTTCTGCGCGCGCTCGACGACAATCGGATGGATCTGGCTGACGCCGCGTGCAACAGCTGCGGTGCGGCGTTGCAGCAGGGAGGCATTGGTCTTGTCCATGATGACCTCTCAGGGCCGCTGGGGCAGCGGCAGGGATGGAAGGCGGCAGAATAGCTGCCGATGTATCGACTATATATGCCGGCAACGACATTCTGCACAGGAGGATAGGTATCGCGAGATATCGACATAAATTACCCGGTGACCCTTGAGCTATTGTCCGCCGAGTGGTCAAATAGTGCGCCTCATCTTTTACGCACCTGTAGCTCAGCTGGATAGAGTATTGCCCTCCGAAGGCAAGGGTCGTGGGTTCGAATCCCGCC
>CAZFFB010000343.1:0-2350 GCA_964517735.1 uncultured Pseudomonas sp. | reverse complement strand
GTCAGACCGTTGGTGAGGTGGTGTTCAACACTGCCATGACCGGCTATCAGGAAATCCTCACCGATCCTTCCTACTGCCAGCAGATCGTCACCCTGACCTACCCGCACATCGGCAACACCGGCACCACCCCGGAAGACGCCGAGTCCAGCAAGGTCTGGGCGGCCGGCCTGATCATCCGTGACCTGCCGCTGCTGTCCTCCAGCTGGCGCGACAAGCAGCCGCTGCCGGACTACCTGAAGGAGCACGGCACCGTCGCCATCGCCGGCATCGATACCCGCCGCCTGACCCGCATCCTGCGCGAGAAGGGTTCGCAGAACGGCTGCATCCTCGCCGGCGACGATATCAGCGAGGAAAAGGCCCTGGAGCTGGCGCGCAGCTTCCCCGGCCTCAAGGGCATGGACCTGGCCAAGGTGGTCAGCTGCAGCGAGACCTACGAGTGGCGCTCCAGCGTGTGGAACCTGGAAACCGACAGCCACCCGGAAATCCCCGCCAGCGAGCTGCCCTACCACGTGGTCGCCTACGACTTCGGCGTCAAGCTGAACATCCTGCGCATGCTGGTGGCGCGCGGCTGCCGGGTCACCGTGGTGCCGGCGCAGACCCCGGCCAGCAGCGTGCTGGCGATGAATCCGGACGGCGTGTTCCTGTCCAACGGCCCGGGCGATCCGGAGCCGTGCGACTACGCCATCCAGGCGATCAAGGACGTCCTCGAGACCGAGATCCCGGTATTCGGCATCTGCCTCGGCCACCAGTTGCTGGCCCTGGCCTCCGGTGCGCGGACCGTGAAGATGGGCCATGGCCACCACGGCGCCAACCACCCGGTGCAGGATCTGGATAGCGGCGTGGTGATGATCACCAGCCAGAACCACGGCTTCTGCGCCGACGAGGCCAGCCTGCCGAGCAACCTGCGCGCCACCCACAAATCGCTGTTCGACGGCACCCTGCAGGGCATCGAGCGTACCGACAAGGTCGCCTTCAGCTTCCAGGGCCACCCGGAAGCCAGCCCGGGCCCGCACGACGTGGCCCCGCTGTTCGACCGCTTCATCGCCGAAATGGCCAAGCGTCGCTGAGTTTGCCGACAGATCAACGGATTCGTGTGAGACACCATGCCAAAACGTACAGACATTAAAAGCATCCTGATCCTCGGCGCCGGGCCCATCGTCATCGGCCAGGCCTGCGAGTTCGACTATTCCGGCGCCCAGGCCTGCAAGGCCCTGCGCGAGGAAGGCTTCCGGGTCATCCTGGTCAACTCCAACCCGGCCACCATCATGACCGACCCGGCCATGGCCGACGCCACCTACATCGAGCCGATCAAGTGGCAGACCGTGGCCAAGATCATCGAGAAGGAGCGTCCCGACGCGCTGCTGCCGACCATGGGTGGCCAGACCGCGCTGAACTGCGCCCTGGACCTCGAGAAGCACGGCGTGCTGGAGAAGTTCGGCGTCGAGATGATCGGTGCCAACGCCGACACCATCGACAAGGCCGAGGACCGTTCGCGCTTCGACAGGGCGATGCGCGACATCGGCCTGGAGTGCCCGCGCTCCGGCATCGCCCACAACATGGACGAAGCCTACGGCGTGCTCGACAAGGTCGGCTTCCCGTGCATCATCCGCCCGTCGTTCACCATGGGCGGCACTGGCGGTGGCATCGCCTACAACCGCGAAGAGTTCGAAGAGATCTGCAACCGGGGTCTGGACCTGTCGCCGACCAAGGAGCTGCTGATCGACGAATCGCTGATCGGCTGGAAGGAATACGAGATGGAGGTGGTCCGCGACAAGAAGGACAACTGCATCATCGTCTGCTCGATCGAGAACTTCGACCCGATGGGCGTGCACACCGGTGACTCGATCACCGTGGCGCCGGCGCAGACCCTGACCGACAAGGAATACCAGATCATGCGCAACGCCTCGCTGGCGGTGCTGCGCGAGATCGGTGTGGAAACCGGCGGCTCCAACGTGCAGTTCGGCATCTGCCCGGACACCGGGCGCATGGTCGTGATCGAGATGAACCCGCGTGTGTCGCGCTCCTCCGCGCTGGCCTCCAAGGCCACCGGCTTCCCGATCGCCAAGATCGCCGCCAAGCTGGCAGTTGGCTACACCCTCGACGAGCTGCAGAACGACATTACCGGCGGCCGTACCCCGGCGTCTTTCGAGCCGGCGATCGACTACGTGGTCACCAAGATCCCGCGCTTCGCCTTCGAGAAGTTCCCCAAGGCCGACGCCCGCCTGACCACCCAGATGAAGTCGGTCGGTGAAGTGATGGCCATCGGCCGCACCTTCCAGGAGTCGGTGCAGAAGGCCCTGCGCGGCCTGGAAGTCGGCGCCGTCGGCTTCGATCCCAAGCACGACCTGGC
>CAZFFB010000342.1:0-2355 GCA_964517735.1 uncultured Pseudomonas sp. | reverse complement strand
CGCCGCCGCCGCCAGCTGCTCGGTGCAGCCAGGGCTGACCATGAACTGCGCGCCGGCATCGCGAGCCTCGGCAAACTGTGCGGCATGGATGAGGGTACCGGCACCGACCAGCAGCTCAGGCACTGCGCGGCGGATCGCACTGAGCGCTTCCAGCGCGCGCGGCGTGCGCAGGGTCACCTCCAGCACCTTGATCCCCCCGCCAGCCAACGCCTGCGCCAGATCGACCGCAAGGCCCGCATCCTCAATGACCAGCACCGGCAGCACAGGCCGGGCGCGGTCGAGTACTTCATCCATACTAAGGCGCATAGTCAGATATCCCCCGTAAGAATCGAGCCGCCCTGATCGGCAGGCCCGGCCAGCTGGCGCTGCAGGCTGAACAGCTCAAGTCCAAACCCCGCGGCCTGCGGCGCAGGGTGCGTGACCGGCTCACGGGCCGACCATTCGTCATCGTCCAGCTGCACCTCAAGCGTGCCGCGCCGGACATCGAGCGCGACGATATCACCGTCGCGCAGCTTTGCCAGCGGCCCGCCCCTCGCCGCTTCGGGCGTGACGTGCAGCGCAGCGGCCACCTGCCCGGATGCCCCGGAGAGACGCCCGTCGGTGACCAGCGCGACCCGCTGGCCGGCAGCCTGCAGGTTGGCCAGCAACGGCATCAGCTTGTGCAGCTCGGGCATGCCATTGGCGCGCGGTCCCTGAAAACGCACCACCAGCACCAGATCCCCCTGCAGCGCACCGGCCTGATAGGCCTGCTGCACGCTGGCTTCGTCGTGGAAGATGCGCGCCGGGGCGCGAATCTGCCAGAAGGCCGGATCGACCGCCGAGGTCTTGATCTGGGCGCGCCCAAGGTTGCCGGTCAGCAGCGCCAGCCCGCCCTCATTGGCAAACGGCTGACGACAGGACCGGACGATGTCGGGGGCCGGACTGCACGGCGGCAGGGGGCGCCAGGCCAGCGCGCCCGCCTCGATGTACGCCTCGCGGGTGTAATCCGCCAGCCCCTCACCCGCCACGGTGGCTACCGTGTCGTGCAGCAACCCCTCCTGCAGCAACTCGCGCAGCACCCAGGCGGGGCCACCGGCTGCCTGGAACTGGTTCACATCGGCCTGGCCGTTGGGGTAGACGCGCGCCAGTAGCGGCACCACCCTGGACAGCGCGGCAAAATCTTCCCAGATCAGCTCGAAGCCGGCGGCGCGAGCGATCGCCGGCAGGTGCAGGCCATGATTGGTGGAACCGCCACTGGCCAGCAGGGCCACCACGGCATTTACCAGCACCTGGGCATCGATCTGCCGCCCAAGAGGCAGCCAGCGCTCACCCTGACGGCTGTTGCGCACGACCAGACGCGCCGCCTCATCGGTCAGCAACGGGCGCAGCGGCGAGTCGGGCGCTACGAAGGCGCTGCCTGGCACATGCAGCCCCATGGCCTCCATCAGCAGCTGATTGGTATTGGCCGTGCCGTAGAAGGTGCAGGTACCAGCACTGTGATAGGCGCCCAGCTCAGCGGCCAGCAGTTCGTCACGGCTGGCCTCACCGCGGGCATAGCGCTGGCGCACTGCCGCTTTCTCGCCATTGGACAGCCCCGAGGACATCGGCCCGGCGGGGACAAAGACCGCCGGCAGGTGCCCAAAGCTCAGCGCGCCGATCAAAAGGCCCGGCACGATCTTGTCGCACACGCCAAGGTAGAGACCACCATCAAAGATGCCGTGGGTCAGGCCGATGGCCGTGGCCTGGGCGATCAGATCCCGGGAGAACAGCGACAATTGCATGCCCGGCTCGCCCTGGGTGATGCCATCACACATCGCCGGCACACCCGCCGCAAATTGCGCCGTGGCACCGAGCCGGGCCAGGGCTTGGCGCAGCTGCGCCGGATAGTGCTGCAGAGGGGCGTGGGCTGACAGCAGGTCGTTATAGCTGGAGAGGATGGCCATGTGAGGCGCGCCGCCCTGGCGCAGGATCAGCCGCGCATCCGGCGCCTGAGCAGCCAGCGCGTGGGCCAGGTTGGAGCAGCCCAGCTGGCGGCGCGGCTCGCGCTGCAGGGCGTCCTCAAGACGCTGCAGATAGCGCGCGCGGCGCGCGTGGGAGCGTTCGATAAGCCGGGCAGTCACCGACTCGACAACAGGATGCGGCATGGCGGTCTCCATCCGGATGAGGGCGCGCGCCAGTCTAGCAGGGCTCGTGCTCAGGGCGCCCAATGGACCTGCAGACGTCCGGCCGCCGCACTCAGCAGCGCGGCGACCGGCAACTGATCCTGCTCGCCCCGCTGCACCGCCTCCAGCCACTGGCGCTTGGCATCGCCAAAAATCAGCAGCCCCAGCGACTGACAATCCAGCATCAGGCCCTGATTGACACTCAGGCGCTGTC
>CAZFFB010000341.1:0-2358 GCA_964517735.1 uncultured Pseudomonas sp. | reverse complement strand
GATTCTCGATCTGCTCAACCGTGAGGGGTTGATCGAAGGGCCAAGTGGCGAGTTGCCTGACGAGCGTGACGAAGGAGAGAGAAGCGCCGCCGAGCCAGCCGACCTGACACGCGAACCGCTCGACTATCCGGCTGGACGCGACCTGCGCCTGCAGGCACTGGCTCGAGGTGACGAGAGCTTCCTGCTGGCACTGGGCTATTCCACCCAGCGCGGCTATGGGCGCAACCACCCCTTCGTCGGCGAGATTCGCCAAGGCGAGGTGGCGGTGGAGATCTGCCCGGAGGAGCTGGGCTTCCCGGTGATCGTCGGCGATATCGAGATTACCGAGTGTGACATGGTCAACCAGTTCGCAGGCGACGGGCACACGGCCCCACGCTTTACCCGTGGCTATGGTCTGGCTTTTGGGCGCGCCGAACGCAAGGCCATGGCCATGGCGCTGGTTGATCGCGCCCTGCGGGCGCGTGAGCTGGGTGAGGATGTGGTATCGCCAGCCCAGGACGAGGAGTTTGTTCTCGCCCATTGCGACAATCTCGACTCTTCCGGCTTCGTTTCCCACCTCAAACTGCCGCACTACGTCGACTTCCAGTCCGAACTGGTCCTGCTGCGCCGCTTGCGCGCGGAATTCGAGCGCCGCGCACCCATGCCCGCCAGCCCTGAGGAGGCTCAGCAATGACCACTGCCCGCGCATTGCCGGATGCTCTCATCGAGCGCACTGGATACAACTTTGCCTATCTGGACGAGCAGACAAAGCGCATGCTGCGCCGCAGCCTGCTCAAGGCTGTGGCGATACCCGGCTACCAAGTGCCCTTTGGGGGCCGCGAGATGCCGCTGCCGTATGGCTGGGGCACCGGCGGCATGCAGCTCACCGCCGCGGTAATCGGCCATAACGATGTACTCAAGGTGATCGACCAGGGCGCCGACGACACCACCAACGCGGTGAGCATCCGACGCTTCTTTGCCCGTACAGCTGCGGTGGCCACCACCGAATCGACCCGTGACGCCACGCTGATCCAGACACGCCACCGGATTCCGGAAACGCCGCTGCAACCGGGACAGATCCTGGTTTACCAGGTGCCGATTCCCGAGCCACTGCGCTTCATCGAGCCACGCGAGGTAGAAACTCGAACCATGCATGCCCTGCAAGAATACGGCGTGATGCATGTGAAGCTCTACGAGGACATTGCCCGCTACGGGCATATCGCCACGACCTATGCCTACCCGGTCAAGGTCAACGACCACTATGTGATGGACCCGTCACCCATTCCCAAATTCGACAACCCCAAGTTGCACCAGAGCCCGGCCCTGCAGCTGTTCGGCGCAGGCCGAGAGAAGCGCCTGTACGCCGTGCCGCCCTATACCGACGTGCGCAGCCTGGACTTCGAGGACCATCCCTTCGAGGTCCAGAGCTGGGAGCACAGCTGCGAGTTCTGCGGTGCCGAGGACTCCTTCCTAGATGAGGTGGTGGTCGACGATACCGGTGGGCGCATCTACATCTGTTCCGATACCGATTTCTGCCGCCAGCGCCAGGAGCAATCGGCGAGCACCCCTGCCGAGGAGATCAGTCAATGACGGCCATGGCCAATGTCATGTTCAGCGAGCAGCCACTGCTGCAGGTCGAAGGACTGCGCAAGTTATATGCCCCGGGCAAGGGCATCGACGGCATTGACTTCGCGCTGTACCCCGGCGAGGTGCTGGGCATCGTCGGCGAGTCCGGCTCGGGCAAGACCACTCTGCTCAAGTGCCTCTCCGGCAGCCTGCGTCCGGATACCGGTTCTATCGCCTATCTGGACCGTCAGGAGCAGTGGCTCGACCTCTATGACATCGCCGAAAGTCGGCGTCGGCAGCTGCTGCGCACCGAATGGGGCATCGTCCACCAGCATCCACGCGATGGCCTGCGCATGGGTGTCAGCGCCGGCGCCAATATCGGCGAGCGGCTGATGGCAGTCGGCATGCGCCACTACGGTCAGCTGCGCGAGGCCGGGGAGAACTGGCTGCGTGCGGTGGAGATCGATCCACGGCGCATCGACGATACGCCGAAGACCTTTTCCGGCGGCATGCAGCAGCGCCTGCAGATCGCCCGCAACCTGGTGACCCAACCGCGCTTGGTGTTCATGGATGAACCTACCGGCGGTCTGGACGTCTCGGTGCAGGCGCGCCTGCTCGACATGCTGCGCAACCTGGTCCGGGAGCTGGGACTCTCGGTAATCCTGGTCACCCACGACCTAGCGGTCGCCCGCCTGCTGGCCGACCGACTGATGGTGATGAAGGGCGGCAAGGTGGTGGAACAGGGGCTCACCGACCAGATTCTCGACGATCCGCAGCATCCCTCCAGCCAGCTGCTGGTGTCCTCGGTACTGA
>CAZFFB010000340.1:0-2374 GCA_964517735.1 uncultured Pseudomonas sp. | reverse complement strand
CAGCATCACGAGATGACAGTGCAAAATCACACCCAACCTCATTTGCTGCGGCTTGCAGTGCGTCCAGCAGGGCCTTGTAGTACTTGGCGTTTGCATAGCGATGCACCTTGTCTGCGATAGGCATCGTGGCGATGTCGATAGATGGTGCGTTGTACATTGGAGCGCCCTCAGTTGATGCTGCGCGAAACGTCACCGCGTTGCGCCCGATCATGTGCTGCGGCAGTCTGCTTGCGCAGCCGCTCGGTCTTCTGTGACGTGTAGATAGCCAGCAGGGCTTCGACCCGCTCCTTTTTCCGATAGATCGCTTCGGCCATGTAGTTGCTGACGCCTACTGCGCGGTTGAAATCTACCCAGAGCGCCCGGCTGGATACCTTGGTGATGTTGTTGTTCCATTCGGCGTCGCTGAACCGACGCCCCGCCTCTGTCAGTAGCATTTCGTGAGTGGACATCGTGTCGTAACCACCAATCGGCGCGGTCGGTAGCGTGCCGTAGCCGTCCTTGTCAGACAGCCACTCGGCGGGAGACTTGCCCTCGGCAGCGGCCAGCGCCGCGTCCGCATTCGCCGCAGCGACTTGTGCTGGCTCGAACTTGACGTTCGGGGCCACGCCGCCCGGAGGGACGCTACCAAACAGGATCGCGTGCTGTTCCTTGGTGTCCTTGCCCAGAATCGGGTAGTGCTGCGGGTTGCCGTCTTGGATCGGGAAAGTCGCGCAGAAATACGGGGCTGGGTCGGTCTTCCAGCCGATCCCCTGTTGCTGGTTGAAGGCGGACGGGAGTTGGCCGGGGTTGAAGGTGCCTTTCGATGCGCTCTGAGTGAAAGCCTTGGCGCGGGCCTCATCTTTCTGCGCGGTGCCGTAGGTGAAGTGCAGGTGCTTCACCATCGCGTCGCTGGGTGTGTTGCCGGACAGGCCGATGTACTGCCCGGCTTTGACCTCCATGCCCTGTTTCAAGCCGGTGGCAAAGCCGCTCATGTGGTAGTACGCCACCACGTCGCCATTGCTGCGCTCGATGAGGATCGCGTTGCCTGCCGAGCGCCGGTTGCCGATGAAGGTGATCTTGCCGTCCGTTGTGGCGTACAGAGGCTGCGACGCGCCACTGGTCGAGAAGTCCAGACCATCGTGCATGTGCGGCTTCTGGTTGGCGCTACCGAAGTTCCCTGCACCGCCGCCCCGGAATTTGCCGAAGCGCCCGGAGACGGTCTGTTTCTCGGTTGGCGACACCATGCAGGTATCGGCCAGTGCCGGAGTCACGGCCACCAGTGCGGCCAGAGCAAGCAGCTTGTGCATGGTCATGGCTCCCGGTACTCGTTTTCGTGGGCGGCGTAGCTGCCGTCAATGGTGCAGGTCAGTTGCACCGACTCCGGGCCAAATGGCTGATCGGCCATCAGGCTGCCCATCGACGTTTTGCGGTTGGGGAAGCTCTTGCCCTTGTTCAGCTTGGCCGCCTTGGCAACTTCGGCCAGCGTCCTGCCTCGGATGTGTGAGGTGTAGCCGTGGCCCAGTTCGCCGTTGCCGTCATCGACCCAGACCTCAATCTCGGCCACCGGCAGACCGAATACCTTGAACCCGTTGGGCGGTGTCAGCCGGTAGTGCTGTTCCTCGCCTGCTGGTTTGCGTGGCAGCAGGGCGCGTGTGGCTGGATGGTCGGGCAGGTCTTCGCGGCACTCCAGCGCGGCCTGCAACATCGGGCCAGCCACGGCCCAGAGTGTTGCGTTGGGTGCGGCTGGCTCGTTGTCGAGCAGCGGGACGGGCATCTGGGCGCAGACGATGCTGGAAAACGCCACCGCAGCAATTGTGATGAAGTGCTTGCTACGCATGGGCATGGCTCCTGATGTCGCTGTTGTGCTGTGCCCTGATGCGCATGGGCTTGATGGGCTTGGGGTCAGGCTGCTGCTTGGCCTGCCGGTCGAACCACAGCTCGGCCAGCTCAGCAATAACCTGATCGTGCTCGCGCAGCCACGAGACGCGCAGTACGAGATAGCTGTCAGCGGTTTTCATGGGCGGGCCTCACGAGGTAGCGGTAAACGAGCCAGACCAGCGGCGTCAGGTACAAGATCGGGACAACGATGGCGAGGGCGATGGTTCCGAGCTGGGCAGCAGGCGGGCCATTCATCAGCGCATCGCGCTCGACGAACAAGGCGAGACATGTCCCGAGCACGCAGCAGATGTTGGTAACACGCTCGCGGCCAAGGCGAAGTAGGATGGATTGAATCTGGGCCATCACTGAATCCCCCGAACCCAGAGCATGTCGCGGACGTAGCGGCCAAATGCGCCTTCCACGAACAGCGTGCCGGAGCGCACTTGCCACGCCCGATAGCTCCAGCGGATCGCGAGGATTGAGAATGGCAGGCACAGAGACAGTGCGCTCAAAACAA
>CAZFFB010000339.1:0-2384 GCA_964517735.1 uncultured Pseudomonas sp. | reverse complement strand
TGTTCAAGGGCAAGCGCGTGGCGGTGATCGGCGGCGGCAACTCCGGCGTCGAGGCGGCCATCGACCTGGCCGGCATCGTCGCCCACGTCACCCTGCTGGAGTTCGGCGAGCACATGCGCGCTGATGCGGTGCTGCAGAACAAGCTGCGCAGCCTGCCCAACGTCACCGTCCTGACCATGGCGCAGACCACCGAAGTGCTGGGCGATGGCCAGAAGGTCACCGGCCTGACCTACAAGGACCGCCACAACGATGCGGTGCACCACGTCGAGCTGGAAGGCATCTTCGTGCAGATCGGCCTGCTGCCCAACAGCGACTGGCTCAAGGGCACCGTGGAGCTGTCGCGCTTTGGCGAGATCGTGGTGGACGCCAAGGGCCAGACCAGCCTCCCCGGCGTGTTCGCCGCCGGCGATGTGACCACCGTGCCCTACAAGCAGATCGTCATCGCGGTCGGTGAAGGGGCCAAGGCCTCGCTGTCGGCCTTCGATCACCTGATCCGTCAGGGCTGATCGAGCCAAACCCGCAGAGAACCCACGCCCCGGCGTGGGTTCTTGCGTCATGGCGCCGGTCACGCACTAGACTCAGCAGACAACCGGAGATGCCCGCCATGAGTGAACTGAGCCCTGCCCTGCTGCACCGCCTGCTGGACACCGAGGATCCGCCGCGCGTCCCCGCCGCGCTGATCCGCCAGCTGGCCGCCGAAGTCCTGCGCCTGCGTGCGCTCACCGATGGCCTGTGGCTGTACCGGGCGCTGCTCGAGGAGCTGCAGGACGTGCTCGAGGACGCCATCAACCACGGCGCCCCCAGCCATTCCAGCCATGAAGAGGCGCTGGTCGCCGTCCGCACGCTGCTGGACAACCCCCACGACCAGGCCGCCGCCAGGCTGTGGCTGGATCGCAAGACCTTCGACTGCCTGTACCGTGCACTGAGCGACATCATGTACGGCCGGCGCTACAGCCAGACCCAGCGCGACCAGCTGCTCGAGCGCCTGCAGCACGCGGGCGCCGAAGCCGAGAGCGAAGCCGGAGCGTCGTGACGCGGCTCAGAGCACCGACACCGCACGGCCGATGAACTGGATAGGCCCGCTCGGTCGGCCGCTGGGCGAACCGCCCGCCTGCTCCAGGGTCAGCTCGAACAGCTGATCCGCCTCCAGCGGCGGCAGCTGCTCCAGCGCCAGCTCAAGGCTCTGCCCCGGCTGCACCAGCCCCAGCGACACCGGCGCGGCCCAGCTGTCGGCCTTGGTCCAGAACTGCAGGGCCCGATCAGTCGGCAGCTCCGTGCGGGTCAGGGGAATCAGGCGCAGATGGCGCTCATCGCCGGCCTGCACCACCCAGCCGGGTGTGCGGTCCTGCGGGGCCGCCAGCACCACCACAAAGCGCGGGGCGGGCGCCGGGCGATTGAGCAGCAGCAGCGTACTGAGCCCCAGCAGCAGACAGGCCGCCAGCGCGGCCGCACTGAGACCGCGCCAGAAGGCCAGACGCTGCCAGCGCCCGGCCGTCGGCGGATGCGCCGGACGCACCTCAAGGGCAGCGAGGCTGCGCTCGATGCGTGGCCAGAGCCGTGGCGAGGGCGCCAGGCTGCCGGCCAGCGCCGTGAGGGGCAGCAGCCGCTCCTCCCAGTCACGCACTGCCGCCGCCAGCGCCGGATCATCGCCAAGGCGCTGCTCAAGGGCGCGGCGCTGCTCGGCCGGCAGGGTGCCCAGTACATACTCGCCCGCCAGGGCGTGCAGATCGGTGGATGCCGGCTCACTCATGACAGACACTCCCGCAGCGCCTTGAGGCTGCGCGTGATCCAGGCCTTGACCGTGCCCAGCGGCGCCTGCAGCACCTGGGCAATCTCGCTGTGGGAATGCCCCTCGACGTAGGCCAGCACGATGCACTGGCGCCGCACCGGCTCCAGCTGCTGCAGGCAGTGGCCGATGCGGGCCATCTCCACCTGCTGCAGGAGGGCATCGCCGCCCGCCTGCCAGGCCGCCAGGGACTGGAGGGCATCGAGCCGGGTATGGGCCTCATCGTCCAGGGTCAGTTCCCGCCCGCCATCGCGCCGTGCATTGAGGGCCAGATGGCGGGCGATGCTGTAGATCCAGCTGCGGGCCGAGCCACGCTGCGGGTCAAAACTCGCCGCCCGCATCCAGATGCGCAGGCAGGCATCGTGCACGATGTCCTCGGCCAGGGCATGGTCGCGCACCAGACGCTTGACCACCCCGAGCAGCCGCGGCCCCTCATGCTGATACAGGCGCTGCAGCGCCGCCTGCTCGCCGGCGGCGCAGGCGTGCAGGGCCGCTTCATAGTCGAAATCGTGATCAGGCACGGGACGCTTCCAGGCGCAGGAACCCCCGCCGGGGCGGGGGTTCGTTTCGGGACGCTTCAGACTACCCGAGCCACTGG
>CAZFFB010000338.1:0-2426 GCA_964517735.1 uncultured Pseudomonas sp. | reverse complement strand
CGCATCTCCTCGAACTCCGGACAGATATCGGCACGCTGCTTGCGGTTCAGCGCCACACCGCGTCCGGTGCGGCTGGCGGTCAGATAGGCCTGACGGGCGTTGACCCGCTGCGGCAACACCACCCGCTCCCACTCCTCGCGGTAAAAGCTCGGCGGCAGGCCCAGTTCGGCGGGGATCAATTGGGTGGCCTGCTCCCAGCAGCGCTCGTAGTCACCCTCCTGGCCACCGGGATAGACGATTTTCGCCGCGTAGCCGTGGCGCTTGACGAACTGGCTGACCCACGCATCGAGGTTGCGCACCTCGATGCGTTCGAGCTGCTCCGGGGTGCAGATCTTGCGCAGGTTCTCCTGGATATCGATGGCCAGGTTGCTGGTGAAGGTGGTGAACAGCAGGCGCTCGTCGCGCGGCCAGTCCAGGCGCGACACCAGCCAGCGGGCGCGATGCATGGCCACTACGGTCTTGCCGGTACCAGCACCGCCGAGCACCCGCACCGGGCCGTTCCAGTCACGCTCGACCAGCTGGCGCTGCGAGGGATGCAGGAACACCCGCCAGCGCTCCAGCGGCGCCTCGAGCATCTGGATCAGCTCCAGCTCATCCTCGACCACATGGAAGCGCCGCAGCGAAGCGGCACGCTCCAGCGCCCCGGCGAAGTCCTCGGTATCCACCGCTGGAGCGTCGACCGCGGCGGCATAGTCGGCCAGTACCTGCTCGAGGTCGTCACCGGCGGCGAGCAGATAGAGTGCCTCGAAGGCCTCGATCGGCAGTCGGCCATCCAGCGCCTCCAGCTCCTCCTCGCCGGTCAGCGCGCGTACCAGCGGCAGGCTTTCCTCCGGCACGCCAAGGCGCAGCAGCAGCGCATCGTCCAGCTGGAACAGCGGCTCGCGGGGCCGAGCCACCTCTGCAACGACTGCAGCAGCAACCGCAGCCGGCAGCGGCTGTGCCGGGGCCACCGGCTGCGGCTCGCTGGCTGGCACAGCACTCATATCGACGGCGAACAGCTGTAGCACGCCGGTCTGCGGATGGATGCTGCAGCGATTGCGCCGCGCCCAGGCGTAGGCATCGTCGTGCTTGTCGACCCACAGCAGCAGGTAGACATCGCCGCGCTCAGGCTTGAGGACGATGCCCCGGTACTCGTGATCGATGCGCACCGAGCGGAAGTTGCCATCCTGCGCATCGTTGATGGTTTCGTAGTTGATTCCAGAGGAGCGCGGGTTCTGGCGGAACTTGCTCACGAACTCCATGACCTTCTTCTGCTTGCCGCGGGGGATGGCCGCGAAGGACTCCAGGAAGCCGTCGCCCAGCGCGACCTTGATCGGATTGCTCATCGTCTGTCCTTATTCCTTGCCAAACAGTGCCAGCAGAGCCGGCATCCAGTCCGCCGACTGCACGCTGAGCAGCGTCCAACCCGGTACCTGCGGTATTTCCTCGGGTGCCTCCATGAACAGAGCCACCTGCGCCGCCTTCCAGCACAGCTCGGCGGTGCCCACTGTCTGATCACCCACCAGCAGATCCTCACCCACCTCGGGCAGCGGCAGCGAGGCCTGGGCCAGCTGAGCGAGGGTCAGCTCATCGAGCAGCGACAGGCCAACCAGCGCCTGCCAGGCATCGCCCACCGCCGGTTCGGTGACCGGCAGCAGCCCACGCTGCGGCCAGTCCTGCAGGGCACTGTCGTAGCCATGCTGGAGCACCCCGGTATGGGTCGACACGCTGAAGCGCGGGGCGAACTGCAGCAGGTTGAACGCCTGCCAGAAGGCCCGCCACTGCTGCTGGAAGGCGCCGGTCTGCTCGGCCTGGCGGTCGTCCAGTTGCAGATGCACCTCGCCCTCGCCGGTCAGGCGCTCGAGCGAAGCCATAGCCTCGGGCGCGAGGCGGCAGCCGACGCGCAGCGACGCCAGCGCCGTACCAAACACCTCCAGCAAGCCACCCTGCACGAAGCGCCCCTCCTGGCGCAGCGGTGCCGGCAACAGCGCCTGCAGCTCGGCCTGGCACTGTTCGCGCAGCGGCGGCTGCAGCGTCTTCGGCTCCAGCCAGCCGAGCAGGTTGGCCAGCGCCGCCTGGCGCAGCAGGCCTGTCGTCGCATCCGGATCGCGCAGCCAGCGCTCCAGCCAGCGGAAACTGCCTTCGCCCAGCAGGCTGTTCAGCGCCCCGCTGTGCGGCCAGCCGCTGCGCTCGGCCAGCTTGTCGTAGATGGCCAGCGACGCCGGTCGCCGATGGGCCAGCAGCACATCGCTGGCGGCGATCGGCGGCGCCTTGCCGGTTTCCGGCAGATCGTCCCAGCCCAGCACCAACACGCGCTTGCCAGCCATCAGCAGCGCCTGGCGCTTGTGGGTATCGTCGGTGTGATTGGCGCAGTGCGGACCGAAGCCCTCGGTATAGATCACCAGCTCGCGCTCGACCGAACGCTCGCTGGCGCGGGCCGGGCGCAG
>CAZFFB010000337.1:0-2436 GCA_964517735.1 uncultured Pseudomonas sp. | reverse complement strand
GGCTGTGCGCGCATCGGCATTGACCTCAATGCCCTGAATGTGGCCGCCTGCCACGAACGCGGCCTGGCCGCTGAGCAGGCCGATGCCCTGCACTGGCTGGCCGCTCAGGCGCCGGGCAGCGTGGCGGTGATCAGCGCCTTCCATGTGATCGAGCACCTGAGCTTTGCCCAGCTCAACACCCTGCTCGATGAGTGCCTGCGGGTGCTGGCCCCGGGGGGGCTGCTGATCTTTGAGACGCCCAACCCTGAAAACCTCATCACCGCGGCCACCCACTTCTACACCGACCCGACACACCGGCACCCGCTGCCACCGGCCTTTACCGAGTTTCTGGTGCAGTTCAAGGGCTTTGCCGAGGTCACTCTGCATCGCCTCAATCCGATCCCCCGCGAGTACGCGCTGGATGAGGACAGCGAAGTCGCCCGGCGCTGTGATGCGCTGTTCTACGGCCCGCAGGACTACGCCGTCACTGCTCGCAGGTAAGCCATGAACGCTCGAATCGATCAGTTCGCCCCCACCGTGGCGGTGGGGGATGGGGTGACCAACAGCCTGCTGTTCATCCGCAGCCTGCTGCGTGAGCTTGGGTATGCCTCGGATATCTACAGCTTCAGCCGCCCGCCCGAGCTGCAGGGCGAGGTGCACGACGCCCAGCAGCTCGATGCCACCCGCACTGACCTGCTGCTCTACCACCACTCCATGGGCCACGAACATGGCGACTGGCTGCTGGCGCTGCCATGCCCCTGTGCGCTGGTCTACCACAACATCACCCCGGCGGCGTTCTTCCCGGCGGGCAGCGTGCTGCATCACTACGCGCAGCAGGGTCGCCTGCAGCTGCAGGCCTGGCGCAGCCGTTTTGTGGCGGCCCTGGCGGTCTCGGCCCTCAATGCCACCGAGCTGAGTGCGGCGGGTTACACGGCGGTGGCGCAGCTGCCGCTGCTGGTTGATCTGGCGCGCCTGGGCGGCGTGCAGCAGCGTCCGGCCTTTCTTGCTGCGCAGCCGCCGCAGGCCGAGTACTACCTGGCCATCGGGCGGCTGGCCGAGAACAAGCGCCAGCACCTGCTGATCGAGGCCTTTTATCATTTGTGCCAGCAGCATGGCGCCGAGTTTGCCCGCCGCGCCCGCCTGTTGCTGGTCGGCGGCACCACCAGTGAGGCGTATGCCCACGGCCTGCATCAGCACACGGCCCAGCTGGGCCTGCTCGGCCGGGTGCTGCTCCCAGGCAAATGCAACGACGCCGAGCTGCGCTGGTTGTACGCCCATGCCCGCCAGTACTGGTGCGCCAGCGCCCACGAGGGCTTTTGCATGCCGCAGATCGAGGCGGAGCATGCCGGTTTGCCGATGTTGGCACTGGCCACCTCCAACATTCCCGATACCCTGGGCGAGGGCGGACTGCTGCTGGAGGGGGAAGACCCGTTGCACCTTGCCCTAGCCAGTGCCTTGCTCGAGCAGCAGCCTGATCTGCGCGCCCGGGTACTGGCCGGAGCGCAGCGCAACCTGCAGCGTTACGGGCGGGCGGTGCTGGCCGAGCAGCTCGGGCGCTGGTGCCAGGAGCAGCTGGGCTGTCAGCCTGGCATGTTGGACGGTTGAGGATTTTTTGGCTATTGTTTAGTAATGGTTGTTCGTTACGCCTGTTGCAGCCTTCGCTGACCAGGCCGATACGGCTATCCACCTCTCAGTTGGTCAAGCTGCTGTGCTTGGTTTACTGGCACCACTACTTTTACGGATGACGAGAATATGGCGTTGAATACTGAAACGTTCCTCCTGCCGGGCTGGAATGAAGCCTACTACCTATCCAATAACCCCGATGTAGCAGCCGTCGTTGCGCGCGGTGAACTCACCAGTGGCCTGCAGCACTTCGAGCTGTTTGGTGTCAGAGAGAACCGCCCGTTTGCTGGCTTCAATGAGGCGGAGTATCTGCGCCTCAACGCTGATGTAGCGACTGCCGTAGAGGCGGGCGAGCTGGCCTCGGGCCTTGCCCACTACCTGCAGTTTGGTCAGGCTGAAGGCCGCAACTACGGCTTTGCCAACCAGTACGCCGACTTTGATGAGCAGGCTTATCTTGATGCCAACCCCGACGTAGCCGCTGCCGTGACTTCCGGCGATGTGGCCTCGGGCCTTGAGCACTACGCCCTGTTCGGCAAGGCCGAAGGCCGTGCCGCCTTCATCGATGCCAGCAAGTATGCAGGCTTCGATGCGCAGGCCTACCTGGCTGCCTACCCTGACGTAGCCGCTGCCGTGCAGGCGGGTGATCTGCAATCGGCCCTGCAGCACTTTGTCCTGTTTGGTGCGGCTGAAGGCCGTGTCCAGGAGAGCTTCTTCGCTGCTGAGCCGGCACCGAACAACGCCCCGGTTGCCGAAGCCGCTACCGCTGCTGTCGCGGAAGACGCCGTGCTGGAAGGCCAGCTGGTCGCTACCGACGTCGATACCGGCGCCGAGCTG
>CAZFFB010000336.1:0-2440 GCA_964517735.1 uncultured Pseudomonas sp. | reverse complement strand
GCCGCACCTGACCGCGGGCGGCCGGTCGCTGCTGGAAGCCGCCCGCCAGTGCCTGAACGAGGCGCTGGGTGAGGCAGCACCGCGCGGGCGGATCTGCCTGCTCACCCAGCCGCGCTGCCTGGGCCTGAGCTTCAATCCGGTGAGTTTCTACTACTGCTTCGATGAACAGGAGCATCTGGCAGCGATCATCGCCGAAGTCACGAACACCCCCTGGGGCGAGCGCTATCAGTATGTGCTGCCCGCCGAGGGCGAGGGCAGCCAGCACTTTGCCGTCGCCAAGTCGTTCCATGTCTCGCCGTTCCTGCCGCGGGACCTCGAGTATCACCTGCACTTCAATCCTCCCGGGGCGCGCCTTGGCGTGCACATGGAGGATCACGACGCCCAGGGCAAGCTGTTTGATGCCACCCTGGGGCTGGAGCGCCAGCCGCTGAGCCGCGCCAGTCTGCACCAGCACCTGCGCGCCTTCCCGTGGATGACCGCCAAGACGGTGCTGGGCATCTACTGGCAGGCCCTGCGCCTGGCCCTCAAGCGCATCCCGTTCTTCCCCCATCAGGCCGCGGACGGATCGTTCCGTGTTGCCCGTCGCCACAAGGAGTCCACCCATGAAGAGCTCTAGTCTGAGTACTGTCCGTACCCGCAGCCGCCTGCTCGGTGGCCTTGGGGTACTGGGTCTGTCCACCCGCCTGCTGCGCAGCGCCGTGCTGCGCCAGCTCGGCCAGCGGCTCCGCGGCCGCCTGCTGCTGGTCGAGGGCGACGAGTGCCTGAGCTTTGGCGATGCGCAGTCCGAGCTGCACGCCGAAATCCATGTCCATGACCCGGCCGCCTGGGGCCTGGTGGCGACCAACGGCTCGGTGGGCGCCGGCGAGGCCTATATCCACGGCTACTGGAGCAGCCCGGACCTGACTGCGGTGATCCGTATCTTTGTCGCCAACCTTGAGGTGCTCGACAGCATGGAGGGCGGCCTGGCTGCCCTCAGCCGGCCGGTACTGCGCGCCCTGCACACCATCAATCGCAACTCCCGTGAGGGCTCGCGGCGCAACATCGCCGCCCACTACGATCTGGGCAATGACCTGTTCGAGGCCTTCCTCGATCCGACCATGATGTACTCGGCAGCGATGTACCAGCGCGCCGAGGACACCCTGGAGCAGGCCCAGCTCAACAAGCTTGAACGCATCTGCCAGAAGCTTGAGCTCACGCCTGAGGACCATCTGCTGGAAATCGGTACCGGCTGGGGCAGCATGGCGATCTATGCCGCGCAGCACTACGGCTGCCGGGTGACCACCACGACACTGTCGCGGGAGCAGCACGCCTACACCGCCGAGCGTATCCGCACCCTGGGCCTTGAGGACCGGGTCACCCTGCTGCTGGAGGACTACCGCGACCTGCGCGGCCAGTACGACAAGCTGGTGTCGATCGAGATGATCGAGGCGGTCGGGCACCGCTATCTGCCGGAATACTTCCGCCAGTGCGCGCACCTGCTAAAGCCTGATGGGCTGATGCTCCTGCAGGCGATCACCATTCGCGACCAGCGCTACCAGCAGGCCTGCAACAGCGTCGACTTTATCCAGCGCTACATCTTCCCCGGCGGCGCGCTGCCCTCGATCGAGGCGATGCTCAAGACCATCACCGCCGGCACCGACATGAACCTGCTGCACCTGGAGGACTTTGGTCCGCACTATGCGCGCACCCTGCGCCAGTGGCATGACAACCTGCGCCATGCCCGGGTCGAGCTGGAGCAGCGTGGTTATGACGACTACTTCTTCCGTCTCTGGGAGTTCTATCTGTGCTACTGCGAGGGCGGCTTCCTCGAGCGCACCATCGGCACTGTGCAGATGCTGCTGGCCAAGCCCGACGCCCGCCCGCAGTCGCTCTTGGGTGAGCTGGCCGGTTCGCGGCTGTGAAACGCGCCCTGCTGCTCAACGCGGTACTGTTTCAGGCCGGCTGGCTGGCCTGCGTGTTCGCCGCCCGGCAGCCGCCGCTGCTGGGGCTGGCGGCACTGCTGCTGCTGCTGCACTTTGTGCCCCGCGGACGCTGGCAGGCCGAAGGCCGGCTGGTGGCCAGCGTGCTGATCGCCGGCAGCGCGCTGGACAGCGTGCTGCTGCAGATGGGGGTGTTCGATTTTGGCGAGCCGCGCACGCTGATCCCCATCTGGCTGGCGCTGATGTGGGCGCTGCTGGGCACCACCCTCAACCATTGCCTGGCCTGGAGCGCCAGACCCTGGTGGCTGGCCAGCCTGCTCGGCGCCTTCGGCGGGCCGCTGGCCTACTGGGGCGGCGCACAGCTGGCCGGGGTCGGCCTGCCGCGCGGTGAAACCTTCACCCTGCTGCTGCTGGCCCTGCTCTGGGCACTGCTGATGCCGCTGCTGCACGGCTTTGCCGCGCTGTACCGGGCCAGGGCCGGGCAGGCCGGCTAGCAGCCTGTTGAAATTCGCCGTGATGAC
>CAZFFB010000335.1:0-2443 GCA_964517735.1 uncultured Pseudomonas sp. | reverse complement strand
GGCAATGCTGGCCAGCGCTGCAAGGAGCGGCTTCGGCAGGCCCAGACTCTCCCAGACCTGCATGGTGCGCAGCTTGTCCATGGCCAGCGCCGAGGCCAGCACGCCGCTGCCGGTGTAGGGAATGCCCAGGCACTCGAGCAGCCCCTGCATGCTGCCATCCTCACCACCGCGCCCGTGCAGGACGATAAAGGCCCGATCGATGCGCTCGGCAGCCAGGCGCGCCAGCAGATCCTCGCCGACATCGATGCCGAACGCATCGACACCACTGGCCTGCAGCGCCGCCAGCACTGCAGCACCGGACTTCAGCGAGACCTCCCGTTCGGCGCTGCGCCCGCCATAAAGCACCGCGACGCGGCCAAAGCCTTCAGGTTGATGGGAATGAGAGACGATGGTCATGCCGGATTCCTCAAGGTGCCTGCAGTGGCACCGAACAACGGGTTGCTGATCAGCTGGCCGGCCACGCCACCGATATCACCAGCGCCCTGGCAGAGCAGGATGTCGCCAGGGCGCAGCAGCGGGCGCAGCAAAGGGGCGAGTTCGGCGCCACGCTCGACGTAGATCGGGTCAAGCATGCCGCGCTGACGGATGCTGTGGCACAGCTGGCGGCTGTCGGCGCCGGGAATCGGCTCCTCGCCGGCCGGATAGACCTCCATCAGCAGCAGCACATTCGCCTCGCCCAGCACCTGGACGAAGTCCTCGTACAGGTCACGGGTACGGCTGTAGCGGTGCGGCTGATAGAGCATCACCAGACGCCGCTCTGGCCAGCCATCGCGCACGGCCCGCACCACGGCAGCCACCTCGCGGGGGTGGTGGCCGTAGTCATCGACCAGCATGACGCTGCCGCCCTCGACGGCCAGCTCGCCATACACCTGAAAGCGCCGGCCAACCCCCTGAAAGCCCGAGAGTCCGGCCATGATTGCCTGATCGTCGATGCCCTCATCGCTGGCAATGGCAATCGTCGCCAGCGCATTGAGCACATTGTGCCGCCCCGGCATGCGCACCATGGTCTGCAGCGGCGCACGCCCCTGGCGCAGCACGGTGAAGTAGGTGCACATGCCTTCCTGACGTACATCCACCGCCCGCACATCCGCGCCTTCATCAAAGCCGTAAGTGACGATCGGCCGGCTGACCTGGGGCAGGATCTCGCGCACCACCGGATCATCGATGCACAACACCGCCAGACCATAGAACGGCAGGTTGTGCAGAAACTCGACGAAGGTCTTTTTCAGCCGGTTGAAGTCGCCGCCGTAGGTGCTCATGTGATCGGCGTCGATGTTGGTGACCACCGAGACCATCGGCTGCAAATGCAGGAAGCTGGCGTCGCTCTCATCGGCCTCGGCGATCAGGTAGCGACTGGCGCCCAGCTGGGCATTGGTGCCAGCGGCGGTCAGCCGGCCACCGATCACGAAGGTCGGATCAAGGCCTGCCGCCGCGAACACCGAGGCCAACAGGCTGGTAGTGGTGGTCTTGCCGTGGGTGCCGGCCACCGCGATGCCATGCCGGTAGCGCATCAGCTCAGCGAGCATCTCGGCGCGCGGCACCACAGGGATACGCCGCTCCAGCGCCGCCGCCACTTCCGGGTTGGACGGGTTGATCGCACTGGAAACCACCAGCACATCAGCCTCGGCGACATTCTCGGCGCGGTGACCGATGAACAGCTGCGCGCCAAAGCCCTGCAGGCGCTCGGTCACCGGCGAGGCCTTGAGATCCGAGCCGGATACCTGATAACCGAGGTTGAGCAGCACCTCGGCGATGCCACACATGCCCACCCCACCGATGCCGACAAAGTGGATGCGACGAATCCGCCGCATGCGGCGCAGCTCGGCCTGGTTCGCACCACGCAAGGCGTCAGGCATGGGCCACCTCCAGGCAGATATCCACCACCGCGCGGGTGGCATCAGGCTTGGCCAGGCGGCGCGCCTGCTCGCCCATGGTGTGACGTTTTTCGCTGTGCATCAGAACCTCGGTGAGCTGCGCAGCCAGGGTGGCCGCATCGGTGCGATGTTGCGCCAGCAGCACGGCGGCGCCTGCACTGGCCAGATAGTCGGCATTGCGGGTCTGGTGATCGTCGCTGGCATGGGGCAGCGGGATCAGCAGTGAAGGCAGGCCCGCGGCGGCCAGCTCGCTGACGGTCAGCGCGCCGGCACGGCAGATCACCAGATCGGCATGTTGATAAGCGCTGGCCATGTCGGCGATGAAGGGCAGCACCTCAGCCGCCACCCCGGCTGCCCGGTAGCGCTCGGCCGTGATGTCGGCATGCTGCCGGCCCGCCTGATGGCGGACCTGCGGGCGCAGTTTCTCCGGCAGCCGCGCCAGCGCCGCCGGCAGCAGCTGATTGAGGGGCTCGGCGCCAAGACTGCCACCCAGCACCCGGATCTGACCGGCCTCGCGCGGCTCCCGGGCGGCCGGGGCCTGCGCGGAGCGCTCGGCCGGCGGCGGGGGA
>CAZFFB010000334.1:0-2483 GCA_964517735.1 uncultured Pseudomonas sp. | reverse complement strand
CCTTGCCAGCGCAGGCAGCGGCCCGGATCACTCGGCGCACACAGCCGGCCCGGCCCGGTGCCATGCCGGGCCTGCCGCCACACGCCTCAGCTGCCAACGATGCGGAAGCCCACCTTGAGCGTCACCTGATAGTGGCCGACCTGACCGTTCTCGATGTGCCCGCGGGTTTCCACCACCTCGAACCAGTCCATGTGGTGGATGGTCTTGGCTGCCTCGGCCAGCGCGTTGCTGATCGCATCCTCGATGCTGGTGCGCGACGAGCCGACCAGCTCGATCTTCTTGTAGGTGTGGTGATCCGACATGGCGCTGCTCCTCTGTGCATGAACCTCCCTGAACGCTAGACAAGGCCCCGGCAAAGCGCCATCGAAGCGGCGACCCGCTGCCTCGCCGTCGCGGCGGGGGCGCCGCTCCCACGGGATCGCTGTTGCAGGAGGCCCGTCCCCGGGCCGAAGGGCTGGCAGGCGCTGGCCCGCTGCATCCGTCCTCAGGCTATGCTGGGCAGACGATTTCCCGCCCGGAGCCACCCGATGCGCCATCTGCTTGCACTGCCCGCACTGGCCCTGCTCGCCGCCTGCGCCAGCCCGCTGCCGCCGCACGATCCGCAGCAGGCGTGGATCGATTTTCAGCGCACCGCCGGCGAGCTGCTGATGGCCGACCGGGTGGACGGGCAGCGCACCGCCGATGGCCGCTATTTCCAGGTCAGCCCCGGCGCCCACCGCCTGCACCTGACCTACCGCTTCGAGGAACCGATCGGCCCGCTCAACCGCGAGCCGCAGGTGATGTTCTGCTACCTGCGCATCGACTACCCCGCCTTTGCCGCCGGGGCGCGTTACCGCATCGTGGCCGGCCATCGCCTGCTGGCGCCTTACAGCTGGCTGGAGGACGCCGGCGGACAGCGCCTGGCCGATGGCCAGACCTGGCAGTGCATGGCCCAGGAGGATCGCCCCTCACCCAGGCCCCGCCCCGGACGACGGGCCGGCCGGGGGCGCCAGCTCGTCGCGCAGCCAGTCCGCCAGCAGGGCCGCGCGCGGATCACCGCCGTGACGCGGCACCCACAGCGCCAGCTGTGCCGGTGTGGCGACAAACCCCCAGGGCGCCTGCAAGCGGCCGGCGGCCAGATCGTCGGCGACCAAGAGCTGCGGGGCAATCGCCACACCAAGGCCCGCCACGGCCGCCTCCAGCAGGTAGTAGAGATGCTCGAAGCCCTGCCCGCGCTGCAGCCGGTCAGGATCCAGCCCCTGGGCGCGGGCCCACTGTGGCCAGGCCTGCGGGCGCGAGGTCGTGTGCAGCAAAGGCTCGTCCAGCAGCACGGCCGGCGGCGCCGTGCAGAGCGCGGCATGGCGCGGATGCCGCGCCGACAGCACCGGGCCGATGCGCTCGCCGGCCAGCACAAACACCTGCATGTCAGCCGGCCAGGGCGGCGTGGCAAAGCACAGCGTGGCATCGAGCCCCGGGCGGCGCGGGTCCAGCTCGCCCTCGCTGGCGGAGAACTGCAGCGACAGCTGCGGCCGCTCGCGCTGCAGGCGATCAAGCCGTGGGATCAGCCAGCGCGCCAGCAGGCTGCCCGGGCAGCCCAGCACGAACGGCCGCTGCCCGGCGCCCTCGCGCAGCTCGGCACACACCTCGCGCAGCGCATCGAAGGCCCGCGCGGCGGCGCGCTGCAGACGCTCGCCGGCATCGGTGAGTTTCACGCTGCGCCCGTCCTTGACCAGCAGCGCCACGCCCAGGTCCTCCTCCAGCGTGCGCAACTGACGGCTCACCGCCCCGTGGGTCACATGCAGTGCTTCGGCGGCCCGGCCAACCCCGCCCAGTCGGGCAGTGGCCTCGAAGGCGCGCAGGGCATTGAGGGGCGGCAGTTCGCGGGGGGATTTCATCGGTGAGATTTCCTGACAGGTTGCGGCAATCTTATCGCTTTTGCCACCGCCGGCGATTGAGTAGATTGACGTGACTGGCAGAGCCTGCGGCGCGCATCCGCACCGCCTCCATCGGCCCTGCCGCCGTCAACGCCGGAGAATCGCCATGACCCAGACCTACGCCCACGGCCCCGATCCGCGCGGCATGTTCGGCCGCTTCGGTGGCCAGTTCGTCGCCGAGACCCTGATGCCGCTGATCAACGACCTGGCCGCCGAGTACGAAGCGGCCAAGAACGATCCGGCCTTCCTCGAGGAGCTGGCCTACTTCCAGCGCGACTTCATCGGCCGTCCCAGCCCGCTGTATTTCGCCGAGCGCCTGACCGAGCACTTTGGCGGGGCGAAGATCTTCTTCAAAGAGATTGTCGCGCCGGGCCACGTCGATCGGCTCCTGTATACGCTTGCGCCCCTGATCCTTTTCGTCGCCGCCCTGGCCACCTATGCGGTCATCCCCTTTGGAAGCGTGCTGCCGCTCGGAGCGGATCGGGCGGAGCCGGTCCGGCTGGTCATCGTCACCGGGCTGGACTCCGGCGCCCTGTATGTCTTGGCCCTGGGAGGCATTGCCGTCTACGG
>CAZFFB010000333.1:0-2493 GCA_964517735.1 uncultured Pseudomonas sp. | reverse complement strand
GCGCAACCCTGAAGCCAGCTCAGCAGTTAACTGAGCCACTACTTCTGCCCTCTGCTTCACCCTGAAACCAACGTAAATTATTGATATTCAAAGGATTTCGGCATCACTGCAGAAGTGGTGCGCATTATAGACCGAGAAGACAGGACGTCAAGCACATCTTTAAGACAATTTCAGGATCAGTGCCGTTTGCGGTATCCACCAAACAATCGCTGTCCCGGCCCAGACGCAGCATACGCCAGGAAAATCAGCAGCAAGATACGTGGCGGATCACTGAAGACCACCGCAAACACCAGCACAGCGAGCAGAATCGCGACAAACGGCACCCTGCCCCGCAAATCCAGATCCTTGAAGCTGTAATACTTGACGTTGCTGACCATGAGCCCGCCCACGGCAGCCACCAGCAACGCAAAAAGCGATACCAGGAACCAAGGCAGATCGGCGCCATCCACACCAAAATCCTTCAACGCCCAGACCATGCCCGCCACCACACCTGCAGCCGCAGGGCTGGCCAGGCCAATAAAATAGCGCTTGTCCACCTTGCCAATCTGCGTATTGAACCGGGCCAGACGCAGAGCCGCGCATGCGGCATAGAAAAACGCCACGGTAAGGCCGACATTCCCCAGCCCCGACAGCGCCCACTGATACGCCAGCAGCGAAGGCGCGAGACCAAAGGCCACCATGTCAGAGAGCGAGTCATACTCAGCCCCGAAAGCACTCTGCGTATTGGTCAGCCTGGCGACACGCCCATCCAGCCCATCCAGGATCATGGCCACAAAGATCGCGATGGCTGCCACCTCGAAGCGTCCGTTCATCGCGCTGATGATCGAAAAGAAACCGGCGAACAGATTGGCTGTCGTGAACAGGTTGGGCAGCAGGTAAACACCGCGATGGCGGATCCTGCGGCCTTCGGCATCCTGGCCTTCTTCGACATGCTCATCGATCGGCAGCAGACTGTCGTGCTCAGATGCCTTGCTCGATTCGCTGGATGGCTCGCTCATGGGTATACACCTTGCTGGGGATGGCAATTGCAGCACACAACTCCTCACCCTGCAGCAGGAGCGTGCGCACCTTCGGATGAACGCAAAGCATGCGGGCAGAAAAAACGCGGCCATGGCCGCGTCTTCTCCGCATCGCAGGACCTTAGTTCTTGGTCTTGTCGACGATCTTGTTGGCAGCGATCCACGGCATCATGGCGCGCAGCTTCTCACCCACCACCTCGATGCCATGCGCCGCGTTGTTACGGCGACGGGCGGTCATCGACGGGTAGTTGCTAGCGCCTTCCTGGATGAACATCTTGGCATATTCGCCATCCTGAATGCGCTTGAGTGCATTGCGCATGGCCTGGCGGGACTGCTCGTTGATCACCTCAGGGCCGGTGACATACTCACCGTACTCGGCATTGTTGGAGATCGAGTAGTTCATGTTGGCGATGCCGCCTTCGAACATCAGATCGACAATCAGCTTCAGCTCATGCAGGCACTCGAAGTAGGCCATTTCCGGCGCGTAACCCGCTTCAACCAGAGTCTCGAAACCGGCTTTGACCAGCTCGACGCAACCACCGCACAGCACCGCCTGCTCACCGAACAGGTCGGTTTCAGTCTCGTCCTTGAAGGTGGTTTCGATGATGCCGGTACGGCCGCCGCCCACACCGGAAGCGTAGGAGAGTGCGACGTTCTTGGCATTGCCGGAGGCGTCCTGGAACACAGCGATCAGGTCAGGAATGCCACCGCCACGCACGAACTCGGAGCGCACGGTGTGACCCGGAGCCTTCGGCGCGATCATGATCACGTCCAGATCCTTGCGCGGCACGATCTGGTTGTAATGGATGGAGAAACCGTGGGCAAAGGCCAGGGTTGCACCCTGCTTGAGGTTAGGCTCGATCTCGGCCTTGTACAGCTGACCCTGGAACTCGTCAGGGGTCAGGATCATCACCAGATCCGCCGCAGCGACCGCACTCGGCACGTCGCTGACTTTCAGGCCATGGGCCTCGGCCTTGGCAATGGAGGAAGAGCCCGGACGCAGACCGACGGTCACATCGACGCCAGAATCCTTGAGGTTGCAGGCATGAGCATGACCCTGGGAGCCGTAGCCGATGATGGCAACCTTCTTGCCCTGGATGATCGACAGATCGCAGTCTTTGTCGTAATAAACGTGCATGGAAAAACCCTCGGTTCAAGATAGCCTTGCGGCTTTGTTCAAAGTCAGATGCTCAGCGTCTTGTCGCCGCGGGCAATGCCCGTGACGCCACTGCGGACCACTTCCAGGATCGACGTGGTGCCGATCGCCTGAATGAAGCTGTCGAGCTTGTCACTGGTCCCGGCAAGCTGCACGGTGTACACGCTGCTGGTAACGTCGACGATCTGACCACGGAAAATGTCTGCGGTACGCTTGATCTCGGCACGCAGTGCACCGGTGGCCTTGATCTTGACCAGCATCAGCTCGCGCTCGATGTGGGCGCTTTCCGACAGGTCAACCAGCTTGACCACCTCGATC
>CAZFFB010000332.1:0-2493 GCA_964517735.1 uncultured Pseudomonas sp. | reverse complement strand
CGGCCAGCCCGACCAGCGGCGCCAGCTCCATTGAGCCGTACAGCTTGATGATCTCGACCTGACGACCCTGCTCGGCGTAATAACGCTTGGCGACGTTGACAAATTTGGTGGCGACGCGCAGGCGACCGGACGGCTCCGGCGCACCGATCCGGCCTGCAGTCATCAGCTTGCAGCGGGCGATCTGCAGATCCAGCGGCTCGTAAAGGTTCTGGGCGCCGTACTCCATCAGCACATCCTTGCCGGCCACACCAAGATCGGCCGCGCCGTGCTCGACATAGGTCGGCACATCCGTAGCCCGCACGATCAGCAGGCGTACATCGTCCTGGCTGGTGGGGATGATCAGCTTGCGGCTCTTGTCCGGATTCTCGGTCGGCACGATGCCGGCGGCCGCCAGCAGCGGCAGGGTGTCATCAAGGATACGACCCTTGGACAGGGCAATGGTCAGCATGGCAGCTCCTAACCCGGCACGCGGCGGATCTTGGCACCCAGAAGCTGCAGCTTCTCCTCGATGCATTCATAGCCGCGGTCGATGTGATAGATACGATCGATCAGCGTGTCACCGTCGGCCACCAGGGCCGCCAGCACCAGGCTGGCCGAGGCCCGAAGATCCGTAGCCATCACCGGGGCCGCCTTGAGGCGCGGCACGCCCGTCACGATTGCGGTATTGCCTTCGATCTGGATCTGCGCACCCATGCGCTGCATTTCCAGCACATGCATGAAGCGGTTCTCGAAGATGGTCTCAACCACCGTACCAGTGCCCTCAGCCACCGCATTCATGGCGATGAACTGCGCCTGCATGTCGGTGGGAAACGCCGGATACGGCGCGGTACGCACGTTGACCGCTTTCGGACGCTGACCGTGCATGTCCAGCTCGATCCAGTCCTCGCCGGTGCGGATCTCGGCGCCCGCCTCCTGCAGCTTGAGCAATACGGCCTCAAGGATGCTCGGATCGGTATCCTTGAGCTTGACGCGCCCACCGGTGGCCGCGGCGGCGACCAGGTAGGTGCCGGTCTCGATGCGATCCGGCATCACCGCGTAGGTGGTGCCGTGCAGGCGCGGCACGCCATCGACGGTGATGGTCGCGGTGCCGGCACCCTGGATCTTTGCGCCCATCGCGTTGAGCATGTTGGCCAGATCGACCACCTCAGGCTCACGGGCGGCGTTTTCCAGCACGCTGCGGCCATTGGCCAGCGCGGCAGCCATCAGGATGTTCTCGGTACCGGTGACGCTGACCACATCAAAGCAGAAGTGCGCACCGCGCAGTCCACCTTCAGGGGCCCGCGCCTTGATGTAGCCGCCCTCGACATCGATCAGCGCACCCATCGCCTCGAGGCCACGGATGTGCAGGTCGACCGGACGCGAGCCGATGGCGCAGCCACCGGGCAGGGCCACTTCGGCCTGACCGAAGCGGGCCAGCATCGGGCCGAGCACCAGGATCGAGGCCCGCATGGTCTTGACCAGCTCATAGGGCGCAACCAGGGTGGTGATGGTCGAGGCATCCACCTCGACATCGAGCTTCTCGTTGATCACCGGCTGCACGCCCATGCGGCCGAACAGCTCGATCATGGTGGTGATGTCATGCAGGTGCGGCAGATTGCGTACCGTGACCGGCTCGCTGGCCAGCAAGGTAGCGGCCAGGATCGGCAGCGCCGAGTTCTTCGCGCCGGAAATGCGGATTTCCCCGTTGATCGGGGCGCCACCGGTGATGATCAGTTTATCCATGGGATCTCTCAGACCTGCAGGCTCAGTGGCGTGCGGCCCAGGCGGACGAAGTAAAGAATTTCATGGTCACGGCATGGATGCTGCCATCAGCGATCCAAGCGTTGAGGTGGGCATAGACCTGCTGCTGACGCTTGACCGGGCTCAGGGCCGCCAGTTCATCGCTGATCAGGTTCAGCTGGAAATCGCAGCCCTGCCCCTCGACTTCCACGCGGGTGCCGGGCAGATGGGTTTCCAGATGGCGCTTGACGTCTTCAGCCTGCATATCTCGACCTCTATGGACCTCGCTAAGGGGGCGCCATCATACAAAAAAGCCTTGGGGGCTGCGAACCTTGCGCGCCATGGCGCTCAGTCAGCCAGTGCCAGCAGCTCGAGCAGTTCGCACACTTCGGCAATCTGGCGCATCTTGGCCGGCAGCGCGCGGATCTTGAGGGTCTTGCCACAGGCCCGTGCATCACGCTGCAGGCACAGCAGCAGCGAGAGACCGACGCTGCTGCTGTGCTCGATGGCGCTGCAGTCCAGCACCAGGTGCGCCGCCTGACTGGCCGCCACGCAGCGGCGCGCCGTCAGGCGCAGGGCCGCACCGCTGGCCGCATCAATGCAGCCGCTCAGGGTCAGCAGACCAGGACTGGCCTCCTGCAGCTGCGCACGACTCATTGGGCACCGACCTGCGACTCGACACGCTGGCGCGAGCGGGCCACGCTGTCGCCCCAGGTGGCGATCACACGGTCGAGATCATTGCGATTGCTGCGCATGGCCTCGGCAAACTCCTCC
>CAZFFB010000331.1:0-2505 GCA_964517735.1 uncultured Pseudomonas sp. | reverse complement strand
AAGTCTCGTTCCGCCCGCGACATGCGCCGTTCCCATGACGCGATCACTGGCAACGCACTGTCCGTTGAAAAGAGCACCGGAGAAGTTCATCTGCGTCACCACGTGAGCCCGGACGGTTTCTACCGCGGCCGCAAGGTGATCGACAAGGGCGCTGACGAGTAATCCTTGTCTGCCCCGGTCATCGCTGTCGATACAATGGGCGGGGACTTCGGTCCCCGTTGCATTGTACAGGCCTGTGCCGAGAGCCTGGCCGAGTTCCCCCTGCTGCGACTGATTCTTGTCGGTCCGCACGACCTGCTTGCTGACCTGTTGGTCGAGCACCCTTATCTAGATCGGCAACGATTGCACATCCATGCGGCCAGCGAGACCGTCACCATGAGTGATCGTCCATCCCGTGTGTTGCGTGGCCTGCCAGATTCCTCGATGCGCCAGGCTCTTGAGCGGGTGCGCTGCGGCGAGGCGCAAGCCTGTCTGAGTGCCGGCAATACCGGCGCATTGATGGCGCTGTCCTGTCATATCCTGAAAACACTGCCCGGCATCGATCGCCCCGCGATGGTCAGTGCGATTCCGACACTGCAGGGGCATGCGCTGCTGCTGGATCTGGGTGCCAATGTCGATTGTTCAGCGCAGGCGCTCTGCCAGTTCGCCGTGATGGGCAGTGTGCTGGCCGAGGTGCAAGGTATGCACCGGCCGCGGGTTGCCTTGCTGAATGTCGGTCTTGAGGCGATCAAAGGCAATCAGCAGGTGCGTGAGGCCGCCGAGCGCCTGGCGGACGCTGCAGACCTCAACTATGTCGGCTTCATCGAAGGGGACGGGTTGTACCGTGGTGAGGCGGATGTGGTGGTGTGCGACGGCTTTGTCGGCAATGTGGTACTCAAGGCCAGCGAGGGGCTGGCAGCGATGATAGCGACCCGGGTAGCGGCGCAGTTCTCCAGTGGTCTGCGCGCACGGCTGGTGGGGCTGCTGGCCTTGCCATTCCTGCGTCGCCTGCAGAGTGACCTGCGCCCGGCGCGTTACAATGGTGCGAGTCTGCTGGGCCTGCAGGGTATTGTGGTAAAGAGTCACGGCAGTGCGGGGGTCGAAGGTCTGCGCAGTGCCATCCGGCGTACCTTGCAGGAAATCAGCGAGAATCTGCCGCAGCGCCTTGGCGAGCGCCTCGGGCAACGGCTGTCGTGATGCCCGCCATGCGGTCATGGTGGCGTGCCAGTCATCCATCTGGCGTGCGATAACGCTGCACGCCTGACGTACATGCATACAAGGAATCGGCTTTTATGTCTTCTTCCCTTGCTTTCGTTTTTCCCGGTCAGGGCTCCCAGTCAGTCGGTATGCTGGCTGAGTTGGGCGAGCAGCATGCGCTCATCCGTGATACGTTCGCCGAAGCCTCGCAGGCGCTCGGCTATGACCTCTGGTCGCTGATCCAGCAGGGTCCGGCAGAACAGCTCAATCAAACCGATCGTACCCAGCCGGCCATTCTGGCGGCCTCCATCGCCCTGTGGCGCCTGTGGCAGGCCGAGGGTGGGGCGCGCCCTGCCTTTGTTGCCGGTCACAGCCGGGGTGAGTATTCGGCGCTGGTTGCGGCCGGAAGCCTCGGGTTTGCCGATGCGGTCAGGCTGGTGGAGCTGCGTGGTCAGCTGATGCAGCAGGCCGTGCCGGCCGGACAGGGCGGCATGGCAGCGATCCTGGGGCTGGATGATGATACCGTGCGTGCTGCCTGTGCCGAGGCCGAGCAGGGCGAGGTGGTCAGTGCGGTCAATTTCAATGCGCCGGGCCAGGTGGTGATCGCCGGTGCAGCAGCAGCGGTCGAGCGCGCCATCGAGACCTGCAAGGCGCGGGGTGCCAAGCGGGCCATGGCGCTGCCGGTCAGCGTGCCGTCCCACTGTGCGCTGATGCGTCCAGCCGCCGAGCGCTTTGCCGAGGCCTTGTCGGCGGTGGTCTGGCAAGTGCCGCAGATTGCTCTGGTGCAGAACGTCAGTGCCGCAGTGCCGGCCGATCTTGAGGTGCTGCGCCAGGATCTGCTGCAGCAACTTTACAGTCCGGTGCGCTGGGTCGAATCGATCGCCTGGCTGGCGGCGCAGGGTGTGACCGAGCTGGTCGAGTGCGGTCCGGGCAAGGTGCTGTCCGGTCTTAACAAGCGCTGCGCCAAGGGCGTGAATACCCATAATCTGGACACCCCCGATGCCTTCGCTGCCGCCCGTGCAGTGCTGGGCTGATTTTCAGGAGAACTACGCATGAGTCTGCAAGGTAAAGTTGCTCTGGTCACCGGGGCTACCCGTGGCATCGGTCAGGCCATCGCTCTTGAGCTGGGGCGTCAGGGGGCCATCGTGATCGGTACCGCGACCTCGCCAGCCGGTGCCGAGCGCATCGCCGACTATCTCAAGGAGCACGGCATCCAGGGTGCCGGTCTGGTGCTGGATGTGGCGAGTGACGAATCGGTTGCCCAGACCCTCGAGCACATCCAGCAGCATCTGGGGCAACCGACCATCCTGATCAATAACGCCGGCATCA
>CAZFFB010000330.1:0-2539 GCA_964517735.1 uncultured Pseudomonas sp. | reverse complement strand
CTGCCCGACGTGCAGGCCGGTGAGAGCCTCACGGGCCTGCACCAGCCGGGGCAGGGCATGCGCCTGTGGCGCGGCCCGCAGGCGCTGGGCTCGATCGACGATGCCGAGCTGGCGCGCCGCTTCTTCGGCATTTGGCTGTCACCGCGCACGTCCGAACCTGGCCTGCGCAGCGCTCTGCTGGCGCGCAAACCAAAGGCCGGGCCATGAGCCGTACCCTGTCACTGGACGCCTCGCAGGCGCTGCCCTGGCGTGCCGGATTGGCCTACGGGCTGCTGGGCCTGCCCCTGGCCTTCGCCGCGTTGCCGCTGTATGTGGTGCTGCCGCATTACTACACCAACGATCTCGGCCTGCCGCTGGCCACTGTGGGGGCGCTGCTGTTGCTGGTGCGGCTGATGGACGCAGTGACTGATCCGCTGCTGGGGCTTTTGAGTGATCGCCTGTACCGCCGCAGCGTGCATGCGGTGCTGTGGATGGCTGGCGTCTGCGCGCTGCTGTTGGGCGGCGGCATGGCGGGGCTGTTCTTTCCGCTGGTGCAGGGGCCGACGGCGCTGGCCGCCTGGATGGTGGCGGGGCTTTTATTCACCTGCCTGGCGCACAGCCTGCTGGTCATTGGCCACCAGTCCTGGGGGGTGCGCCTGGGCGGCGACGCCGTGCAGCGCAGCCGCATCGTGGCCTGGCGCGAGGGGCCGGGGCTGCTCGGTGTGATCGCGGCCAGCGCCCTGTCGGTAGCCTGGGGAGCAGGCGCCATGCTGGCGGTGTTCGCGCTGGCACTGCTGGCGGGCTGGCTGCTGCTCTGGCAGGCACCACGTCCGTCACCGTCAAGCCAGCCGCTTGAGCCGCGCGGGCCGCGCCATCTCCCGCTTTGGCAGCCGCTGACCCAGCGGCCTTTGCAACGGCTGCTGGCGGTGTTTTTGTGCAGCGGCATCGCCAGCGCCATCCCGGCTGCGCTGATGCTGTTTTTCGCCCAGGACCGGCTGCAGGCCACGCCGCCGCAGATTGCGCTGTTTCTGGTGCTGTATTTCATCAGCGCCGCGCTGTCCATGCCTGTCTGGCTGCGGGTGGTGCGCCGCCTCGGATTGGAACGGTCGTGGCTGGTCGGCATGCTGCTGGCAGTGGCCTGCTTTGGCTGGGCCGCCGGGTTGCAGGGCGGGCAGGTGGTGGCCTTCACCGTGATCTGCGTGCTGTCTGGCACGGCTCTGGGCGCCGACTTGGCGGTGCCCGGTGCGCTGCTGGCCTTGCTAATCGCGCGCCAGGGTGGGCAGGGCGTGCAAGACGGCGCCTACCTGGGCTGGTGGAACCTGGCCAGCAAGCTCAACCTGGCGCTGGCCGCCGGGGCCACGCTGCCGCTGCTGCAATGGCTGGGCTACGTGCCAGGCAGCCAGGATCCGCTGGCGCTGCAACGCCTGGCATGGATGTATGCGCTGCTGCCCTGTTTGCTCAAGATCATGGCGGCCTGGCTGCTGTATTGGTTGCTGATCGCTCCTGCTAACCCAACCCAAGGAATCGCCCCATGAACACCCTCCGCCATGCGTTTTTTGCCCTGCTCGCAGGTTCGGCCGTGCTCGTCGCGGGTTGCGCCAATCCGCAGGTGAGCGACTACGCCCAGCAGCAACCCACGTTGGAACTGGATCGCTATTTCAACGGCCGCATCCGCGCACACGGCATGTTTCAAAAACGCGGCGGCGAGGTGGTGCGCCGCTTCACCGTGGTGATGGACTGCCATTGGCAGGGCAACCAGGGCGTTCTGGACGAGGCGTTCACCTATTCCGACGGCACGACCGAGCACCGGGTCTGGCGCCTGACCAAGCACGCCGATGGCCGCTACACCGGCCGCGCTGACGACGTGGTGGGCGAGGCCCAGGGGCAGACTGCGGGCAACGCCTTTCGCTGGAACTACACGCTGCGCCTGCCGGTGGACGGCACGACGTACGAGGTGCAGTTCGACGACTGGATGTTCCTGATCGACGAGCGCGTGATGCTCAACCGCGCCACCATGAGCAAGTTCGGCGTCCCGCTGGGCGAGGTGCTGCTGTCCTTCAGGAAGGAGTGACGCCGTGCCCCTCAATCCTCCCATCACCGACTGGCGTGGCCGGCGCGTCTGGCTGATCGGCGCGTCCAGCGGCATCGGGCGCGCCGTGGCCGCACTTCTGCATGCGCGTGGCGCGCAGGTATGCGTATCGGCACGTCAGCAGGCCCGGCTCGCTGACTTCGTGCGAGAGCACCCCGGCAGCCAAGCGCTCGCGTTCGATGTGACCAACGCGCAGGCCGTCGCCAGCGCGGCGCAGCAACGGCTGGCAGACGGCCCGCTGGATCTGGTGTGCTATTGCGCCGGTCACTATCGCCCCATGTCGGCCGACGCGCTGGATTTGCCTGAGCTGTTGCAGCACCAGCGCGTCAACGTCAGCGGTGCGCTGCATGTGCTGGCTGCCGTGCTGCCCGCGCTGCTGGATGCGGCCCGCGCCGGGCGCACGCCGCACCTGAGCCTGGTTGCCAGTGTGGCCGGCTGGCGCGGCCTGCCGCAAAGCCTGGCCTACGGCCC
>CAZFFB010000329.1:0-2557 GCA_964517735.1 uncultured Pseudomonas sp. | reverse complement strand
CCCGAACTGCCGTGGACCGCGACCCGGCTGTGCCGGGCGCAGGTGGCGGTCGATGGCTCGCTCGGCCTGTGCGAGGTGCTGGCCGGCGGCGCGGGCGAGGAGTCGTTGCAGCAACCGATCTTCACTGACGGTGGCCGGCTGACCTGCCTGAGCGACCGCGACGGCTGGTGGCGGCCGTGGGCGGAACAGGATGGGCAATGGCGCCCGGTGTCGTTGGAAAACGCTGACGCGGTTTCCCACGGGATGGCCATCCATCCTGCGGCCGGGGTCGGGTGTAGGGTGGACAACGGCGCAGCCTTGTCCACCACCGGCACCGCTGCTTGGAGCGCCCCCCGCTCCATGGCGTCGGCCGACCACGCCCCGGCGCCCTGGCAGCTGGGCACCGTCAGCCACCTGCCGCTGGCCGGCGGCGGCTGGCTGCTGGCGCGTCTGGAGGAGGGCTGGGGCCTCTTGGTCGAGCGCGACGCGGCCGGCCGCGAGCGGCGTCTGGCGCCGGAGTTCTCGCGCTTCCGCCAGCTGGCGGCCGATGCGCGGTACTTCTACTGCATCGCCGCAGCGCCGGAGCGGCTGCCGGCGCTGCTGGCCATCGCCCGCGACTCGGGGGCGGTCGAGATCCTCGCCGGCGGCGAGCCGCCGCTGGCCGAGGCCGAACTGTCGCGTCCGCAGTCGATCCGCTTCGCCACGGGGGACGGCGAGAGCGCCCAGGCGTTCTTCTATGCGCCGCGCAATGCCGCCTGTAGCGTGCCGGCCGGCGAGCGGCCACCGCTGGTGCTGTTCCTCCACGGCGGGCCGACCTCGGCCTGCTATCCGGTATTCGATCCGCGCATCCAGTTCTGGACCCAGCGCGGCTTCGCCGTGGCCGATCTCAACTACCGTGGCTCCAGCGGCTTTGGTCGCGCCTGCCGGCTGCGCCTGAAGGGGGCCTGGGGCGACATCGAGGTGGCGGACGCCGTGGCGCTGGTGCGCCACCTCGGCGCGCAGGGGCTGATCGATCCGGCGCGCGCCTTCATCCGCGGCGCCAGCGCTGGCGGCTACACCGCGCTGTGCGCGCTAGCCTTCCACGACTGCTTCCGCGGCGGCGCCAGCCTGTACGGGGTCAGCGACCCGCTGAGCCTGCGCCGCGCCACCCCCAATGTCGAGGGCTACTACCTGGACGGGATGATCGGCGACCCCGTGCGCGACGCCGAACGCTACGCGGCGCGCACGCCGCTCCATCACGCCGGGCGTATCCGCGCGCCGCTGATCTTCTTTCAGGGCGGGCTGGACGCCGTGGTGGTGCCGCAGCAGACCGAGGCGATGGTCGCCGCGCTGCATTACAACGGTGTGGCGGTCGAGTACCGCCTGTACCCGGAGGAGCGCCATGGTTTCCGTCAGTCGGCCAGTCTGGCCGACGCCCTGCAGTGCGAATGGCGGTTCTACCGGCGCCTGCTGGCAGACCGGGGCGATGCATGAGCGCCGATGGATTGCAATGGCCGGGCAATCCAGTAGGCTGTGGTCCGGTACACATTTCATAGCAAAAATGACGCTCGCCAGGTTTCCCATGTCGCAGGCCATTACCCCGCTCCGCAAGTTCGTCAGTCCGGAAATCATCTTCGGCGCCGGCTCCCGCCATTCGGTCGGCAACTACGCCGCGACCTTCGGCGCGCGCCGGGTGCTGGTGGTGTCCGATCCGGGAGTGGTGGAGGCCGGCTGGGCGGGCGATGTGCTGGCCAGCCTCGACCGGCAGGGCATCCCTCACGTGCTGTTCACCGCGGTGTCGCCCAACCCGCGAGTCGAGGAGGTGATGGCCGGCGCCGAGCTGTACCGCGCCAGCGCCTGCGACGTGATTGTCGCGGTGGGCGGCGGCAGTCCGATGGACTGCGCCAAGGCCATCGGCATCGTCGCCGCCCATGGGCGCAGCATCCTCGAATTCGAGGGCGTCGACACCATCCGCATGCCCAGCCCGCCGCTGATCCTGATCCCCACCACCGCCGGCACCTCGGCGGACGTGTCGCAGTTCGTGATCATCTCCAACCAGACCGAGCGGATGAAGTTCTCCATCGTCAGCAAGGCGGTGGTGCCGGACGTGTCGCTGATCGACCCGGAAACCACGCTGAGCATGGACCCGTTCCTCTCCGCCTGTACCGGCATCGATGCGCTGGTGCATGCCATCGAGGCCTTCGTGTCCACCGGCAGCGGGCCGCTTACCGACCCCCACGCGCTGGAGGCGATCCGGCTGATCGGCGGCAATTTGGTGGCGATGATCGCCAATCCGCAGGACATCGCCCTGCGCGAGCAGATCATGCTCGGCAGCATGCAGGCCGGCCTGGCGTTCTCCAACGCGATCCTCGGCGCGGTGCATGCGATGAGCCACAGCCTCGGCGGCTTCCTCGACCTGCCCCACGGGCTGTGCAACGCGGTGCTGGTCGAGCATGTGGTGGCGTTCAACTTCGACGCCGCGCCGGAGCGCTTTCGCCGGGTCGCCGAGACCCTGGGCATCGACTGCCGCGGCCTGACCCCGCCGCAGGTGCGCGCGCGCCTGGGCGCGCCCCGGATCGCCTTCAAGCAGGCGGTGGGC
>CAZFFB010000328.1:0-2567 GCA_964517735.1 uncultured Pseudomonas sp. | reverse complement strand
GCCGAAATGAAGACCGGCGAGGGCAAGACCCTTGTTGCCGTTTTGCCCAGCTATCTCAACGCCCTTTCCGGCAAAGGCGTGCATATCGTCACCGTCAACGACTACCTCGCCCGCCGCGACAGCGAATGGATGGGCAAGGTGCACCGCTTCCTCGGCCTTTCCGTCGGCCTTATAGTCCACGGCCTTGATAACGACCAGCGCCGCGCCGCCTACGCCGCCGACATAACCTACGGCACCAACAACGAATTCTGCTTCGATTACCTGCTCGACAACATGGCCTTCAGCCTGGCCGACAAGTTCCAGCGCGAGCTGAACTTTGCGGTGGTCGATGAAGTGGACTCGATCCTCATCGATGAAGCGCGTACCCCGCTGATCATCTCCGGTCCCGCCGAGGACAGCTCGCGCCTCTATCAGCAGATGAATCTGCTGATTCCGCGCCTCAAGCGCCAGGTGGAGGCCGAGGAGGGCCGCGAAGGCAGCGAAGGCCATTACATCATTGACGAGAAGGCCCGTCAGGTCGAGCTCACCGAGCAGGGCCACCAGTACCTTGAGGAGACCCTGGTACAGGCAGGTCTGCTGGCTGAGGGTGAGAGCCTCTATTCGGCCCATAACCTGGGCCTGCTGACCCACTCTTACGCGGCCCTGCGCGCCCACACGCTGTTCCACCGCAATGTGGAGTACATCGTGCAGAACGGTCAGGTGGTGCTGATCGATGAGCACACCGGGCGCACCATGCCGGGTCGCCGCCTGTCCGAAGGCCTGCATCAGGCCATCGAGGCCAAGGAGGGCGTGCAGATCCAGGCCGAGAGCCAGACCCTGGCCTCGACCACCTTCCAGAACTACTTCCGCCTCTACAACAAGCTGGCCGGCATGACCGGCACCGCCGACACCGAGGCCTTCGAGTTCCGCCAGATCTACGGCCTTGATGTGGTGGTGATTCCCACCCATCGCCCGGTCGCACGCAAGGACTACAACGATCTGGTCTACCTGACTCAGGAGGAGAAGTTCGCGGCGATCATCACCGACGTCAAGGAGTGCCAGGCGCATGGCCGCCCGGTGCTGGTGGGTACCGCTTCGATCGAAAGCTCCGAATATGTGGCCCGTCTGCTGCAGCAAGAGGGTATCGAGCACAAGGTGCTCAATGCCAAGTACCACGACAAGGAAGCCGAAATCATCGCCCAGGCCGGGCGGCCCGGCGCGGTGACCATTGCCACCAACATGGCCGGTCGCGGGACCGACATCCTGCTCGGCGGCAACTGGGAAGTGGAAGTTGCCGCGCTGGAAAACCCCAGCGATGAGCAGATCGCCCAGATCAAGGCGGACTGGCAGGAGCGTCACCAGCGGGTGATCGAAGCCGGTGGTCTGCATGTGATCGCCTCCGAGCGTCACGAATCGCGGCGTATCGACAACCAGCTGCGTGGCCGGGCCGGCCGTCAGGGTGATCCGGGCTCCAGCCGTTTCTACCTGTCCCTTGAAGACAACCTGATGCGCATCTTCGCCTCCGACCGCGTCAAGCAGTTCATGAAGGCGCTGGGCATGCAGCAGGGCGAGGCCATCGAGCACCGCATGGTCACCAACGCCATCGAAAAGGCCCAGCGCAAGGTCGAGGGGCGCAACTTCGATATCCGCAAGCAGCTGCTGGAATTCGACGACGTGGCCAACGAGCAGCGCAAGGTGATCTACCATATGCGCAACAGCCTGCTCAGTGCCGAAAGTGTGGCCGAGACCCTCAGCGAGTTCCGCGCCGAGGTGCTGGCCCGCGTCATCGACGCGCACATTCCGCCCCAGTCCCTGCCCGAACAGTGGGATGTCGCAGGGCTCGAGATCGCCCTGCAGGGTGATTTCGGCCTCAAGCTGCCCGTGCAGCAGTGGCTGGATGAGGATGACGCCCTCTATGAAGAGCCGCTGCGTGAGCGCATCCTTGCCGAGCTGATCAAGGCCTATGAGGAAAAAGAGGCGCTGGCCGGCAGCGAGGCGCTGCGCACCTTTGAGAAGCAGATCCTGCTGCGGGTGCTGGATGATCTGTGGAAGGATCACCTCTCCACCATGGATCACCTGCGCCACGGTATTCACCTGCGTGGTTACGCGCAGAAGAACCCCAAGCAGGAGTACAAGCGCGAATCCTTCGCCCTGTTCCAGGAGCTGCTGGAAAACATCAAGCGCGATGCGATCCGCGTGCTCTGTCATGTGCAGGTGCGCCGTGAGGACCCGGCCGAGGAAGAAGAGCGCCTGCGCCGCGAGGCCGAGGCGCTGTCGGCGCGCATGCAGTTCCAGCACGCGGATGCCCCAGCGCTCGAAGGCACCGACGTCGCCGTGACCGAGCCTGAAGCCTCCGCTCAGCCGCAGGCGCTGCGTCAGGAGCCAAAGATCGGCCGTAACGATCCTTGCCCGTGCGGCAGCGGCAAGAAGTACAAGCACTGCCACGGCCAGATCAGCTGATCGGCCGAGGGCCTGCCCACGCCGCGACCGGCCTTGCCGCTCGCGGCGTTTTTGATACTGTTCCAATCCCTTTCGCGCAGCGCGCATTTCTAGGAGCTACCCCATGGCTGTCGGTCTCGGTCCCCTGC
>CAZFFB010000327.1:0-2568 GCA_964517735.1 uncultured Pseudomonas sp. | reverse complement strand
AAGGCGGTGACCGGGATTTCCATGCTGTTGACAATGTGCAGCAGTGCGGTAACCAGGATGAACGCACCGAAGAACCAGTTGCCGACATAGATGTGCTTGGACTGGCGCTTCATGATGGTACCGAAGAACACCAGCGCATAAGTTACCCAGACGATACCCAGCAGGATGTCGATCGGCCACTCCAGCTCGGCATACTCCTTGGTAGAAGTGAAGCCCTGCGGCAGTGTGATGACGGCCAGCACGATCACCGCCTGCCAGCCCCAGAAGGTGAAGGCGGCAAGTGAATCGGAGACCAGGCGGGTCTGGCAGGTGCGTTGTACGACGTAGTAGGAGGTGGCGAACAGGGCGCAACCGCCGAAGGCGAAGATCACCGCGTTGGTGTGCAGCGGACGCAGACGACCAAAGCTGAGCCATGGGGTGTCGAAGTTCAACTCCGGCCACACCAGCTGGGCAGCGATGAAGACGCCGAGACCCATTCCTACTATCCCCCAGATCACCGTCATGATGGCGAACTGGCGGACCACCTTATAGTTATAAGCAGTCTGACTGATTGCTGTACTCATTGCAGGGGTTCCACGGTTAATGGACTTTTCGGGACAAAAAACGGCGGCAAGTATGGAGAAAGCAGGTAGGCATTGCAACGCAACACCCTGTTACCAAGGCGTCAGTACACTGCACAGGGCCTGCCTGGTCCGGCTGTCGTTTTCACGGTGCGCGAACGCCCATCCAGAGCAGAGGGGCGCAGATTGTCGTCGCGTTGCTTTTATAGGAGGTGCGACTGAGTAACAGAGTAGTCCGCTGTGCGGTCGCTGTGAAGGAAACTTCAGGAGGGGTGCGACACTTTGTCACCAGTGCCGTGGTCGCCTTTTGTGTACGGGCGCAGCGTATTGCACGAATTTGCTGTGTTCGTGTTGAGAGATTCCGTGAAGGCGGACATTAATACAAGTCAAGGCAGCCATGAGCAGGAGCGCAGTGCAGTGAACTTTTTCCGTTTCGAGGACCGCGACTGGCCATTGCTGATCAGTGGTCCGCCGGCGGCCGAGGCACGCGGGCGTCTGCTGCTGGCGCATGGCGCCGGGGCGCCAATGGACAGCCCTTTCATGGAGGCGCTGTGCCAGGCGCTGGCCGCAGGCGGAGTCAGGGTGCTGCGCTTTGAGTTTCCGTTCATGGCGCAGCGGCGAGCGGGCGTTGGACGGCGTCCGGCTGATCGCGCGCCACGCTTGCTGAGCTGCTGGCGGGCAGTATGGGCAGCGGTTCAGGGCGGTGAGCCTGGCGCTTGGGCGATAGGCGGCAAGTCGTTGGGCGGGCGGATGGCCAGTCTTTTGGCCGATGAGCTGGCGGCGGCCGCACTGGTGTGTCTGGGCTATCCCTTTCATCCGCCGTGCCAGCCTGACAGGTGCCGCACCGAGCATCTGGCGAGCCTGCGCACACCGACGCTGATCGTGCAGGGCACACGTGACCCGTTCGGAACGCACGAGGAGGTGACCGGCTACGGCCTGTCGGCGGCGATCCGTCTGCACTGGCTGGCGAGTGCTGACCACGACTTCGTGCCCCTCAAACGCTCAGGGCATACGCAGGCGGCCCATCTTGCCGCGACAGCGCAAGCGATTGCCGCATTCCTGGGGCCGCTGACGGGTGACCCTTGCGGCGCTTTGCGCGACAATGCGCGTCCTCAATGCTCTGTCTAAAGAGGCTGCCCATGACCTGGCAACCCGACGCCATCCTCGATGCCTCCGGCCTGTTCTGCCCGGAGCCTGTGATGCTGCTGCACAACAAGGTGCGTGACCTGCCGGAAGGCGGCCTGCTCAAGGTGATCGCCACCGACCCCTCGACCCGCCGCGATATTCCCAAGTTCTGTCTGTTCCTCGGCCACGAGCTGCTGGAGCAACACAGTGAGGGTGAAACCTTCCTCTACTGGATTCGCAAGAAGCGCGCTTGATGCCGCCGATTTAGTCAAGCGCCTGCCAGCCTGCCTGGCCGGGGGCCAGCTGACAGCTGCGCAGGGTGTCCTGCCAGGCTTGCACATGCCGCCGGCTGGCATTGCGAAAGGCGCTCCACAGTGAGTGCTCCTCACCCGCCAGGCGCAGCAGATACTGGCGGGTAGCGGCAGGAATCGCTTGGCTTTCGGCCAGGCGGCGCAAGGCCGTACTCCAGCGCTGCCCGCGCTGATCGACCTCGCTCATATAAGGCTGCAACTCGCCGGCATAGAACTTGACGAACAGGTTTTGCGCCAGACGCCCGCGGGGCGTCGGTGTGCCGAGCGGGCAGAGCGGTCGTTGTGCCTGGCGCTCTTCGAGCAGCTGCGAGCCGTGCTCCAGCGTCTGTTGCAGCTGCAGCAGGCTATGGATCAGCTGCCCACCACCGGCACTCTGCTGCAGGGCGAAGAACAGCTCATCAAGCTGCTCGGGCTCCGGTGGCAGACGCTCCGGCAGCTGCTCGGCGATCTCGGCCAGCTGTTCAAGAGCCAGCAGGGCGGCGCTGTCATCAAGGGCTGAGGTGGGCAGTGGCTGCCTGGCAAAGCGCAGGTAACCCTCTACCTCCGGACTGGCGTTGAAGGCATTCCAGAAC
>CAZFFB010000326.1:0-2578 GCA_964517735.1 uncultured Pseudomonas sp. | reverse complement strand
CTTCAAGTGGGTGTGGTCGCCGCTGCTTGACCAGTGGCGCCTGCCGCTGCTCGGCAAGCTCGGCCGGCGACGTTCCTGGCTGGTGCTGGCGCAGCTGCTGATCGCCGTGGGCCTGGCCGGCATGGCACTGTTCGACCCCATGACCCATCTGGCCTGGCTGATTGCCGTGGCCGTGCTGGTGGCCTTCGCCTCGGCCACCCTGGACATCGCCCTGGATGCCTACCGTCTGGAAATCGCCGAAGATACCCAGCAGGCGGCCCTGGCGGCCTGCTACACCACCGGCTACCGGGTGGCCATGCTGCTGGCCACGGCGGGCGCGCTGTTTCTGGCCGAGGGCTTTGGCTCCACCGGCGAGCACTACCTGCATGCAGCCTGGGCCAGCACCTACCTGCTGTTTGCCCTGCTGATGCTGCCTGGCCTGCTCACCACACTGTGGATGAAGGAGCCGCGTCTGCCCGCCCCGCTGCAACGCAGCACCCTGCGCTATGGCCTGACCCACCAGCTGCTCTCGGTACTGGTACTGATCGTGTTGCTGGTCTCGGTGCCGGCCATGTTCACCCAGCTCTACCACAGCGGCGTGGACGGGGTGCTCAGCAGCCGGGTGACCCTGCTCGATCTGCTGGTCGACGATCGCGCCTTCCTGCGCTTTACCCTCTATACCCTGCTGACCCTGCTGTGCCTGTCTCCGTTCGGTCGCCGCGGCCTGGCGCCGGTGCTCACCCCGATCAGCGACTTCATACAGCGCTACCGCTGGCAGGCGCTGATCCTGCTCGGACTGATTGCCACCTACCGGATGTCCGACACGGTAATGGGGGTGATGGCCAATGTCTTTTATGTAGATCTGGGCTTCTCCAAGGACGAGATCGCCAGCATCAGCAAGCTGTTCGGTCTGGTGATGACCCTACTCGGCGCCGCGACGGGTGGTGTGCTGATCGCCCGGTTCGGCATCCTGCCGATCCTGTTCATCGGCGGGCTGCTCTCGGCGGCCACCAACCTGCTGTTCACCGCGCTCTCCAGCATGGGGCCGAACCTTGAGATGCTGGTGCTCACCATCAGCGCCGACAATTTCAGTGGCGGACTGGCCACCGCGGCGTTCATCGCCTACCTGTCGAGCCTGACCAACCTGCAGTTCTCCGCCACCCAGTACGCCCTGCTCAGCTCGATCATGCTGCTGCTGCCACGGCTGATGGGCGGCTACTCCGGGGTGATGGTCGAGCACCTGGGCTATGGCGACTTCTTCCTGGTCACTGCCCTGCTGGGTGTACCAACCCTGCTGCTGATCGGCCTGCAGTGGCAGCGCCTGCGCCGTGAAGCTGCAAGGTCGCAGGCCGGAACCTGAGTCACGCCCTCAGCCACACGACCACTTGAGCAGTAACGACAAGGCCAGCCCTCGGGCTGGCCTTGTGCCGTCAGTACGCGTGCTCAGGCATCGGCATGCGCCATGTGCACCACCCGCTGCGGGAAGGGGATGACGATACCGGCCTCATCAAAGCGCAGCTTGACCTGCTCGGTGAACTCGAACGTCACCGGCCAGAAGTCGGCGGTATTCACCCAGACCCGCAGCGACAGGTTGACCGAGCTGTCCGCCAGCCCCGCCACCCACACCACCGGTGCAGGATCGGCATGCACCCGCGGGTCACGGGCGATGTCCAGCAGCACCTCGCGGGCACGCTGGATATTGCTGGAATAATCGATGCCCACCAGCACCTCGACCCGGCGGCGCTCTTCGCGGGAATAGTTGATGATGGTGCCATTGGACAGACTGCCGTTAGGCACGATCACCGTCTTGTTGTCGCCGGTCTTGAGCACCGTGTGGAAGATCTGGATGTTGTCGACGCTGCCGGATACCCCCTGAGCCTCGATCCAGTCCCCGACCCGGAACGGGCGGAACAGCAGGATCAGCACACCGCCGGCAAAGTTGGCCAGACTGCCCTGCAAGGCCAGACCCACCGCAAGGCCCGCGGCCCCCAGCGCGGCAATGAACGAGGTGGTCTCAACGCCGACCATCGAGGCCACGCTGATCAGCAGCATCACCTTGAGGGCCACATTGGCCAGGCTGCCAACGAAGCTGGTCAGCGAGCGATCGATGCTGCGTGCGCCCAGCAGACGACCGATGCGCTGGGTCAGCCGGCTGATCAGCCACCAGCCGATGAACAGGGTCAGCAGGGCCAGTGTCAGCTTGCCGCTGTACTCCAGCAGCACCGGCAGCCAGCTTTGTGACAGCCGGACCAGTTCATCGACATTCAGATTGTTGAGGTCCATGGGATCCATTGCGGTACTCCATTGCGAGGGGATGTGGGCGGCAGCCGCCGCCGGCGGGACGGTGGTCTGTGCCACCGCAGGGAAGGCGCAGCGTACTGCGCCGGGCACGCGCGGCCGAGCAGCAGGCCGCGCGCCAGAGCGCCCGCAGGCCGGACCTGCGGGCCGCAACCTCAGTCGCGGAAGTTGTTGTACTGCAGCGGCATGCCCAGCTCCTGGGTGCGCAGCAGCGCGATGGCCTCCTGCAGGTCGTCACGCTTCTTGCCGGTGACGCGCACCTGCTCGCCCTGGATGGCCGCCTGCACCTTGAGCTTGGCGT
>CAZFFB010000325.1:0-2583 GCA_964517735.1 uncultured Pseudomonas sp. | reverse complement strand
CCCGTGCCGCTGGGCTACCGGTTCTGATGGCCAATCGCCACGTGCGCGAGCACTTCATCGCCAACGGCTTCGCCTGCGATTGGCCGGCCTCGGCCTGGTTGCTCAATCCCCTGGTGTTCCAGGCCATCTATCAGGGCGCGGTGGGTGAGCAGGCAGCCCGTGCTGTACTGGAGGCGCAGGGGCTGGTGTGGCAGGCCTTGCCGGTCGAGCACTACGAGCGCTTCGATGCCCTGATCGAGTACCGCGGCCAGCGGGCGCTGCTCGACGTCAAGCACTGGCGTGGCGCCCAGGACAGCGAAGCGCAGGAGCTGGCAGCCTGGACGGCGAAGATCCGCCGTGTCGGCGCAGCGCTGGGCGTGCGCAAGGTGATCTACCTGCGGGTGCTGGGCCCGGCCGGACAGCCGGTGCGCTTTTGCGACGAGCAGTTCCGCAGCTGTCCGCCAGCGCAGGCGACAGTGCTGGACTGGCCAGCGCTGCTCGACGAGCGTACCGGACAGCTTCTGGAAGACAACCTGATTGAATTCCTCACCTGGCTGGAGGCCGACGCATGAGCCGCATCGAAACCACCCTGATCGAGCGCTACAATATCGATCGTGAGCGCATCGCCGAGCGCTTCTCCCTGTGGTGCATCGGTTACCGCGACTACGCGGGTCACGAGCAGCGGACCCGCATGGCTACCTTGGCGCGGGATATCTATGCCAGTGGCCCGGTGCTGGCACTGCATCGCTACGGCGGGGAGCAAGCCTGCTATGTGCTGACGGCGAGAGGCGAGTCATTGCGTCTGACCGATCCTCGGCTGACCTGTACGGAGTGCGATATCGTGCAGGCGCCGCATGGCTGGCTGCTGGCCTGCCTGCTGATCAAGGCCCTGCCCAGCCAGTTGCCGGAACTGGCTCGGACGGAGGCGAGCCGCTTCGAGGCCGAGGGCCTGTATTATTTGGTCAGGCAGCGCAAGCTGCAGCGCAGCGAGCATCCGCAGCTGGTGGCGGTGGAGGTGGCCATGCAGCCGCAGAAGCTCGACACGGGCAGGCAGCTGCTGAAGATCGCCGTGCAGACCTTCACGCCCTTGGATGCACTGCTGAATCAGCACGGTGAGCTACCGGCACGTCTGCGGCGCAAGCCGCGCTATCGGCTCGATCGCTACAGTCAGCTATTGCACAAGTCGCTTGAGGGGGACTACCTCAAGTGCAGCCTGCCACGTCAACAGCGCCAGCGAATACCCATGCTCGACCTTGGCAAACAGAGTTTCAGCGACTATCAGTGCTGCAAGCTCGGCATCTTCGCGCTGTTCCTTGAGGATCTGCAGCGTGCCTACGCCGGAGCACTGAGCCTGGCGCTGCAGCAGATCCAGATCGATGCGCGCTACCAGCCGGCTCCAGCTGCGCTCAAGCGCGAGTACGCGAAGATCGATGAGATCCTCCGCGACGGGCCGCTGTACATCCTCGATATGCTCGGGACGCCCGATACTGTCGCAGCCTTGCGTAGAGCGCTGCAGGTTCGGGGCTTTGCGCCGCAGCAGGTGGATACACCAAAGCCTGGCGCCTGCCACCTGCTGATCGTGCCGCCGGCCGAGCACTTTGAGGCAGAACCTGAGCGCGATCCCTACCGGCAGATCAAGCGCGCCCATGCCGATGCGGTGATCCAGGCCTGCACGGTCGAGAAGCTGTTGCCGCAGGGGCAGGGCGAAGTCTCGCCCCATGTGCTGGACGTGCTGCTCAAGGAGCTGCTGTTCAAGCTTGAGCTGCAGCAGGGACGGCAGCTGCTGGAGGGTTATCCGATCCCGCCGGATACGCTGTTCGTCCTGCCCTGGCGGCTGCGTCGCGGGGAGGATGAAGAGGAGGGGCAGGACGAAGGACAAGAGCGGCCGGCTGCCAACCTGTTCTTGACCCTTGAACAGCGTGACGGTCGGTTGCACGTTGAGCAGCTGGAGCCGCAGGCGTGTCTGGCGCGTATGGATGCCCTGGATAACTGGCTGCTCAGGCGTCTGTACTCACCCTGCTGGACGCAGGCCAACCTCCCGCTGATCTACTGGCCTGACACCGGCGACGTGCTGGCCTTCATCGACAGCGAGGCGGTCGCCCTGGCCGATTACCATGGCATTGGCGAAACCCTGCGGGCGTTGGCGCAGGGGCGCAGTCAGCGCATCCCGGCAGCGCTGCTCAGAGCGTTTCGTGCAGACAATCCGGCGCTTGATCGGGCAGGTAAGGCGCTGGATGCACTGCTGGGCGAAGCCATGGATAGCTACGGTTATGCCGAGCTGCAGAAGATACCCGCCCAGGGCTCTGGAAAACTGCTGTTCGCCTGGCTGGAGGATGCGTTCGGCGCGCCGCTCAAGGCAGTGGGTCTGCAGGGGCAGGAGGGACCTCTGGAGAGACTGGCCGGCCTGAACCTTGACAGCGGCGGGCGACTGTATTTCGCCGGCAGTGTCGGCTCGCCACAGCGCCGACAGGAAAACTTCAGCCACCTCTACCACCTGTACGGCACGCACGAGACAGTCCCCGAGGAGATCCTGCGCCTGATGCAGCCACTGCACATCAGGCACAAGGGACTGACGGTCTATCCGCTACCGTTCAAGTACCTGCG
>CAZFFB010000324.1:0-2588 GCA_964517735.1 uncultured Pseudomonas sp. | reverse complement strand
ATGGGGACGGCGGCACTTCTAGAGGCGGCCCGTCAGTACTGGAGCCTGTTGCCGGTGACTGAGCAGGCTGCGTTCCGCTTTCTGCAGGTGTCCACCGATGAGGTGTTCGGTGATCTGCCGGATACGGCTCCGGCCTGTACCGAATCCAGCGCCTATGCACCCAGCTCCCCCTATGCAGCCAGCAAGGCGGCAGCCGATCATCTGGTGCGTGCCTGGCAGCGCACCTATGGCCTGCCGATCCTGATCACTCATTGCACAAACAACTACGGCCCCTGTCAGTTCCCTGAGAAGCTGATTCCCCACATGCTGCTCAATGCGCTGGCCGGGCAGGCTCTGCCGCTGTATGGAGATGGCCAGCAGGTCCGTGACTGGCTGCATGTCGACGACCATGCCCGCGCCCTGTGCCGGGTGCTCGAACGGGCTGCGCCCGGCAGCCACTATGTCATCGGTGCAGGGCAGGTGCTGAGCAACCGTGACCTGGTGGAGCAGCTCTGCCGGGAGCTTGATGTCATGCGGCCGCTGTCCTCAGCCGAGGCGGCCCCGGCACGCCTGGCCATGCAGGCACGCGGCCTGCCTGCGCAGCACTACCGCGAGCTGATTACTCAGGTAGCTGACCGCCCTGGCCATGATCGCCGCTATACCATCGATGCACGACGGCTGCGCACCGAGCTGGACTGGGCCCCTCGCGAGGACTTGGCTCAAGGCCTGCAGCAGACCCTGCGCTGGTATCTGGACCATCCACACTGGTGGCAGCGGGTACTGAGCGGCGAGTATCGACTGGCCCGCCGGGGACTCGGCCAATGAAAGGGATCGTGCTGGCGGGCGGTCATGGCACGCGACTCTACCCCCTCACCCGCGCACTGTCCAAACAGCTGCTGCCGGTCTACGACAAGCCGATGATTTACTACCCGCTGTCGGTGCTGATGCTGGCCGGTGTCCGCGAAATCCTGATCATCTCCACCGCACAGGATCTGCCGGCCCTGCAGCGTCTGCTGGGCGATGGTGCGGCGTTCGGCCTGCAGCTGCACTATGCCGTGCAGATCGAGCCCCGTGGCATTGCCGAGGCGCTGCTGATCGGTGCCGACTTCCTCAAGGGGCAGCCCGTCTGCCTGATCCTGGGTGACAACCTGTTCTACGGCCATGGCTTCAGCGCCATGCTGCAAGACGCCGCTGCCCGTACGTGCGGGGCAACGGTGTTTGCCTACCCGGTGGCAGACCCGCAGCGTTTTGGAGTCATCGAGTTCACGGCGGACGGACGTGCACTGTCCATCGAGGAAAAACCTCGCCAGCCACGCTCGCGGCATGTGGTGACCGGGCTGTACTTCTACGACAACTGCGCCGTGGAGATTGCCCGCCGCCTGCGCCCCTCCGCCCGGGGGGAACTGGAAATCACCGACGTCAACAAGGCCTATCTGCAACGCGGTCTGCTGCAGGTGCAGCGTCTGGGACGCGGCTTTGCCTGGCTGGATGCCGGCACGCACGAGGCGCTGATGGAAGCGGGCCAGTTCGTGCAGACCATCGAGGCCCGGCAGGGTCTGAAGATCGCCTGCCTCGAAGAGATTGCCTACCGTCGGGGCTGGCTGTCACGCCATCGACTCGAGCAGCAGGCCAGGACGATGGCCCAGACTGGCTATGGCCGCTACCTGCTCAGCCTGCTGGATGAGGAGGCGCTGTCCTGAACATCATCGCTACCGCATTGCCGGGTGTCTGCATCATCGAACCGCGGGTCTTTTCCGATGCGCGCGGCTTCTTTCTCGAAACCTTCCAGCTCGAGCGTTACCGCGAGGAGGCCGGCATCACCCTGCCCTTCGTGCAGGACAATCACTCACGCTCGTGCCAGGGCGTGCTGCGTGGCCTGCACTTCCAGCGTCGCCAGCCCCAGGGCAAGCTGGTCAGCGTCAGTCGCGGCGCGGTGCTCGATGTAGCGGTAGATATTGATCCGACCTCCCCGACCTTCGGGCGCCACTGCGCGGTAGAGCTCAGTGACGACAACCACCGTCAGCTGTGGATTGCACCGGGGTATGCGCATGGCTTTTGCGTGCTCAGCCCGCTCGCCGACCTGCACTACAAGTGCACCGCCCCCTACGATCCGGCTGATGAAGGAGGCGTGCTGTGGAGCGATCCGCACCTGGCCATTCCCTGGCCCATCGACAAGCCGCTGCTGTCGGTGCGGGATGCCGGCCTGCCGACCCTGCACGCTCTGCTCGCCACAGGCCAGCCGTGAACAGCGGCGGGCAATGGCATGCACTGGTCTGCGGCAGCAGCGGCCAGGTGGGGCGCTCCTTGCTGGAGCACTGCCCGACCGATTGGCGCGTCAGCGGAGTTGATTCGCAGGCGCTGGATATCCGCGACAAGGCCGCGGTCACGGCGACAGTGGTCCGTCTGCGGCCAGATCTGCTGATCAATGCCGCGGCCTGGACGGCTGTGGAGGCGGCAGAGCATCAGGCGGCGCAGGCCTTTGCAGTAAATGCCGGCGGCGCAGCGCATCTGGCAGGGGCCGCCGCACAGCACGGCATCCCGCTGCTGCACCTGTCGAGCGATTACGTGTTTGCCGGCGACAGCACTCGCCCCCTGCGCGAGGGAGGATG
>CAZFFB010000323.1:0-2659 GCA_964517735.1 uncultured Pseudomonas sp. | reverse complement strand
GCCAGTCACTGCCTTCCGGCTCGTGGGAGAGCGCCGGCACGTACTGGAAGTTGGGGTGCTGCTCGGCCAGGGCGAGGAACTCGTCGTGGTAGTACAGCTCATCAAGGTTGCGCTGGCCGTAGATCAGGGTGATCGGCTTGTCGAAGCCCTCGGCCAGCAGGTCGAGGATCATCGAGCGCGGGCTGGACAACCCGGAGCCACCGGCCATGAAGATAACCGGCATGTCGGCGGACTTCTTCACGAAGAAGCGCCCATAGGGGCCGCTGACGGTCAGGCGATCGCCGACCTTGAGCTGCTCGTGCACATAGGTGGTGCCGCGCCCGCCAGGGACGATGCGGATGTTCAGTTCGATCTCTGCGCGCTCACTGGACGCGCTGGCAATCGAGAACGCACGGCTGCCGATGCCATCCGGCAGTTCCAGATTGATGTACTGGCCGGCCTGAAAGTGCATGCCCTCGGGCGCGTCGAGCCTGAGCCAGAGGCCCTTGATGGTCGGGGTCAGGTCCTCAATGCGGCTGACGGTACCCGGGAAATCGCGTACCGGCAGGTTCTCGGCGTCCGGATCTTCCTCGATCTCGGCCTCGATGGTGACATCGCTCTGCACGGTGGCGCAGCAGGCCAGGCACTTCTGTTCTTCGCGCTCGAAGTCCATCAGGGCGAAGCTTGAGGCTTCGCCGTGCTCGATCTCGCCGTCGGTGACCTGCACCTTGCAGGTCGCGCACAGGCCATGGCAGCAGGCGTGCGGCAGATAGATGCCGGCGCGCAGCGCAGCATCAAGGATGGTCTGGCCCTCCTCGATCTCGATGGTCTGGCCCAGTGGCTCGATGGTCAGCTCAAAACTCATGGCGCACCCTCCTTCAGTTGATCGGGACCAGGGTATTCAGGCCCGGGGTGCGCATGCGCAGATGTTCCTTGTGGCCGATGCCGTTCTCGGCAAGGCTGGCATCAAAATCCGGCACCCATGGCTGGCCTTCCTTGATCCACTCGACCTTGCTCCAGTCCAGGGCCGCGCTGTCCGGGTCGGAAGCCAGCAGAGGCTGCAGGTGCTCGCGAATCAGCTCGCCGAAAGTGGTCTGCGGGGTCTGGCAAAACATGATGGGAGCAGCCAGCAACAGGTGGTTGTCCCAGACGATGAACAGCAGTTGCTTGCCATCGAAGTTCTCCAGACGGTCACGGGGAATGCCGACATATTCTTTGCGGGCGGCTACGGTCATGGTCATGTTCCTTCTTGTTGTTCCTGGCGGTGGGCAGGGTCTGACCGACTGACACCTGTCGGTCAGCAGGGATGGCGCAGGCGTTGTGAGCCATACACCATCCGGCACTCAGGGCCGCCGACAGCGGTCATTACTGGTTGGAGGTGGACTGGTTACGCCACTGCTCGAAGTTCTGGCGATCCCGCGAGTCGACGTAGTCGCCATTGTCCTGGCCATCGCGCAGGGACACCCAGTCCATCCAGCCGGCCAGATCACCCTTGAGGGGGGCCTGCATCAGACCCGGCATCGGCAGCCAGGCCTGGATGTACTTCTCCGGCTCGTTGTCGAAGATGTCCTTGCAGCCATCAGAGCAGAAATGATAGCGCTCGCCCTTGTAGACCGATTCGCGATGGCAGAGCGTGGTCGGATCGTCCGGCTCGGTGAACAGCGTCGGCAGCTGGCAGCACTGACAGAGCTGCGGCAGACCGAAGTTGTTGAAGGGCTTGCCCTCGGCCACCTGCTGCTTGATGTGCTGCCAGCGCGGGCGATAGTACTTGTCGAAGGTATCCGGGTACTTCTTCGACAGCCAGGCCATGTCCTCCTCGGAGGGAATCCAGGCATGGAAGGAAGTGCCGAACTTCCACTGATACAGCGCCAGCATGAACTGATGGGACATGTGATCGATGGCTTTTTCCGCATCATCCCAGCCCTTGGGCGGACGGATACCGTAACGGGCCAGATCCTTGAACAGGGCCGTGCCGTTCTCGATACCGTAGATGTTCCAGGCTTCACGCCAGGACATCACGCGCTTGGGCAGCATGTAATCCATCATGGTGCTGACCAGGCTCAGCACACGGATGCCGCGCCAGAACCACTTGTCGAGCCAGGCCTGCACGATTGGCAGATTGTCCGGATCCTGCTCGAGCATGAACTTGATGCACTCAAGGCCCAGCGTCATGTGCCGCGCCTCATCGGACTGCGCCGAGAAGCCGAAGGTCACGGTGGCCATGTCGCCGTTGTAGGCGGCGCCGGACATGAACGGCACGAACAGCAGGTTGGTCAGCACGTATTCGAAGCTGAAGCCGATGGCCATGATGAACTCGAACGGCCCGCCGGACATGGCATCGTCAAAGAACGAACGGGCCACCGAGGTGTACCAGATACGGTCACGCTGATCGGCGAAGGCATGGAAGCCGTCGTAGAACTTGTTGTAGTTGGACAGCGCGTGGATCTGCGTCTGGGCGTGGCGAATCTCATCGATCGCCTGCATCTGGCAGGCCACCTGGGTGCCAACCCCCGGGAACTCACGGCCAATCCGGGCAAAGCCCTTGTGGGAGGCAAACTCGGCCGGGCTGATTGCCTGCAGGAACACCTTCAGCGCCGACAGGTAACGGGCATCGGTGATGTGCAGATGGCCGTTGTTCTGCGCATGGGCGTCGATGATCGCGTAGAACTTGCGCTCCTTC
>CAZFFB010000322.1:0-2662 GCA_964517735.1 uncultured Pseudomonas sp. | reverse complement strand
GACCGAGCAGCAGCACCGCACGGCAGTAGCGCGCCACGCTGGCGCGCAGCGGCGTGAAGTCGGCGCCCTTGCCGTCGCCGCCGGCGATCAGCAGCAGCTTGCCCGCAAGCTCCGCACCCAGGCCATCAATAGCCGCCAGTGCTGCCCCGACGTTGGTGGCCTTGGAGTCGTCGTAGAAGGTCACGCCCGCCCGCTCGCGCAGCCACTGGCAGCGGTGCGGCAGGCCGGTGAAGCGGCGCAGCACCTCGAGCATCGCGGCCATCGGCAGGCCTGCGGCATGGCCCAGCGCCAGCGCGGCCAGCGCATTGGCCGGATTGTGCGCACCGCGGATCTGCAGCGCGCGCACCGCCAGCAAAGGCTCGAACTGGAAGGCCAGGTACTTCTCGCCCTCCACCTCGCGGATGCCGAAGCCCCGGAAGTCCGGCCGATCGAGACCGAAGCTCCAGCACGGCAGCTGGTCAGCGATCAGCGGCCGCGACAACGCATCCTGGCGGTTGAACACCACCTGGCGGGCGCCGCGGAAAATCCGGTGCTTGGCCAGGTGATAGGCCTCGATGCCGCTGTAACGATCCATGTGGTCATCGCTGATGTTCAGGCAGGTCGCCACCTCGGCGTTCAGCCGCTCGGTGCTTTCCAGCTGGAAGCTGGACAGCTCCAGCACATACAGCTCCACATCATCAGCCAGCAGGTCGAGCGCCGGCGTGCCGAGGTTGCCGCCTACCGCAACGCGCCGACCGGCCGCTGCGGCCATCTCACCGACCAGCGTGGTCACAGTGCTCTTGGCATTGGAGCCGGTGATGGCGATGATCGGCGCCCGGGCGTGGCGAACGAACAGGTCGATATCGCCGGACAGCTTCACCCCGCGCGCGGCCGCTTGCTGCAGCGCCGGGGTGGCCAGTGCCAGACCGGGGCTGACGTACAGCTCGCTGGCACGGCAGAGGAATTCGACGTCCAGCGCGCCGCAGCGCACCTCGATGTGCGGATATTCCGTCTTGAGGGTGGCCAGTTCCGGCGGCTGCTCACGGGTGTCGGCAATCGCAAAGCGCACGCCCTGGCGCGCCAGAAAGCGCACCACAGACATGCCGCTCTTGCCAAGCCCGACGACAATGCGGAACTGGTCGGAAGCGATCAGGCTCATCGGCTTACCTCAGCTTCAGGGTGGCGAGGCCGATCAGCACCAGCACCACGGTGATGATCCAGAAACGCACGATCACCCGTGGCTCCGGCCAGCCCTTGAGTTCGAAATGGTGGTGGATCGGCGCCATGCGAAACACCCGCTTGCCGGTCAGCTTGAAGGAGGCGACCTGGATCATCACCGAGAGGGTTTCCATGACGAACACCCCGCCCATGATGAACAGCACGATTTCCTGACGGACGATCACCGCGATGGTGCCCAGCGCCGCGCCCAGCGCCAGCGCGCCGACATCGCCCATGAACACCTGCGCCGGGTAGGTGTTGAACCACAGAAAACCCAGCCCGGCGCCGATCAGCGCGCCGCAGAACACGATCAGCTCACCCGAGCCCGGCACATAGGGGATCAGCAGGTATTCGGCGAAATTGGCGTTGCCCGACAGGTAACAGAAGATCCCCAGGCCGCCGCCGACCATCACCGTGGGCATGATCGCCAGGCCATCCAGGCCGTCGGTGAGGTTCACCGCATTGCTTGAGCCGACGATCACAAAGTAGGTGAGAACGACGAAAAAGATCCCGATGTTCTTCAACAGCGGCAGGATGAAGGTGGTTTCCACCGGGGTCTGTGCGGTCAGGTAGAGAAATACCGCCGCCCCCAGGCCAAACACCGATTGCCAGAAATACTTCCAGCGGCTCGGCAGGCCGCGGGAGTTCTTCTCGATCACCTTGCGATAGTCATCGACCCAGCCAATGGCGCCAAACAGCAGAGTCACGGCCAGCACCACCCAGACGTAGCGGTTGGACAGATCGGCCCACAGCAGGGTGCTGAGGGTGATCGCCGAGAGGATCAGCGCACCGCCCATGGTCGGCGTGCCTTTCTTTGACAGGTGCGACTGCGGGCCATCGTCGCGTACGGACTGGCCGATCTGCCGGCTGCGCAGGGTACGGATCATCCACGGCCCAAGCCACAGCGACAGCACCAGCGCGGTAAGCACACCGAGAATGCCGCGCAGGGTCAGGTACTGAAAGACCGCAAAGCCCTTGTGGAACTGTTGCAGGTACTCGGCCAACAGCAGAAGCATTCAGTGTTCTCCAGCAGAACCACACAGGGTGTCGACGACCTTGTCCATCGCCGCGCTGCGTGAGCCCTTGATCAGTAAGGTGGTAGTGGCGGAGCATTCGGCCATCAGTGTGGCAATCAGTTCCTCGCGGCTGGCGAAGTGGCGACCTGGCGCGCCAAAGGCCTGCACGGCATGGCGCATCAGCGGTCCGACCGCATACAGCGCCGCCACCCTGCCGCGGGCATACTCACCCACCTCGCGGTGTGCCTGCTCGGCCCAGTCACCCAGTTCGCCCATATCGCCAAGCACCAGAACGGTGCGCCCGGAAAAGCCCGCGAGTATATCAATCGCCGCGCAGATTGACGCGGGGTTGGCATTGTAACTGTCATCAATGACGCGCATCCCCGAGGGGGTGAGCTGCGCCACTGCGCGGCCCTTGACCGGCTGCAGGGCCTGGAGCCCGGCGACGA
>CAZFFB010000321.1:0-2663 GCA_964517735.1 uncultured Pseudomonas sp. | reverse complement strand
GGCGACATCATCGGCCTGCACAACCACGGCACCATCCAGATCGGCGACACCTTCAGCGAAGGCGAGCTGCTCGGCTTCACCGGCATCCCGCACTTCGCTCCGGAGCTGTTCCGCCGCGTGCGCCTGAAGGACCCGCTCAAATCCAAGCAGCTGCGCCAGGGCCTGCAGGAGCTGGCCGAGGAAGGCGCCACCCAGGTGTTCTTCCCCGAGCGCAACAACGACATCATCCTCGGCGCGGTCGGCGTGCTGCAGTTCGACGTGGTGGCCAGCCGCCTCAAGGAGGAATACAAGGTCGAGTGCGCCTACGAGGCGATCAACGTCTGGTCGGCGCGCTGGATCGAGTGCAGCGACGAGAAGAAGCTCAAGGAGTTCAGGGACAAGGCCTTCGAGAACCTGGCCATCGACGGCGGCGGCCACCTCACCTACCTGGCGCCGACCCGGGTCAACCTCAGCCTGATGGAGGAGCGCTGGCCGGACGTCAAGTTCCGTGCGACGCGCGAGCATCACTGAGTCCGGAGCGGATGCTGCAACGGCGCCCGCTACACCGCCAGCAGACTCCGGAGGCTGCATGCGCCTGATCGACACCCACACCCACCTCGACTTCCCCGACTTCGACGCCGACCGCACCGCGGTGCTGGCGCGCTGTCGGGCGCTGGGCGTCGAGCAGCTGGTGGTGCTCGGCGTGTACCAGGCCAACTGGCAGCGCCTGTGGGATCTGGTCGAGCGCGAGGACGGTCTGTACGCCGCCTTCGGCCTGCACCCGGTCTATCTCGACCAGCACCGCCCCGAGCATCTCGCCGAGCTGCGCGGCTGGCTGGAGCGGCTGGCCGGCAACGGCAAGCTCTGCGCCCTCGGCGAGTTCGGCCTCGACTGGTATGTCGAGGGCCTCGACCACCCGCGCCAGCAGGCGCTGTTCGAGGCGCAGCTGGCGCTGGCCTGCGAGTTCGGCCTGCCGTCCCTGCTGCATGTGCGCCGCGCCCACGCGCCGACCATCGCCACGCTCAAGCGCTACCGCCCGGCGCGCGGCGGCATCGTGCATGCCTTCTCCGGCAGCCTGGAAGAAGCCAAGGAATACCAGAGGCTCGGCTTCAAGGTCGGCCTCGGCGGCGCGGCGACCTGGCCACAGGCCAGCCGCCTGCGCAAGGTGGTCGCCGCCTTGCCGCTGGAGAGCCTCGTGCTGGAGACCGACGCGCCGGACATGACGCCCTGCCTACATGCCGGGGGGCGCAACAGCCCGGAGTACCTGCCCGACATCTGCCGCGTGCTGGCCGAACTGCGCGGCATCAGCCCCGCAGTGCTGGCCGAGGCCAGCAGCCGCAATGCCTGTGCGCTGTTCGGCTGGCCCCAGCAGGCACGCTGACTGCGCCTCACCCCAGCAGCACCTGGAGCGCCAGTGCGCTGGCCCAGATCCAGCCCGCGCGCCAGAGCAGATTCTGCAGGGCCTCAAGACTGTGCACCGCGGCCGGGTCCTGCCCGGCCGCACGCTGGCCGACAAGCTCTGCAGCCGCCCGCCTACCCTCGGCCAACAGGCGCGGGGCATCGATCTGCCGGTCCAGCAGATGCCTGCGCAGTACCGGGGCGGCAGCGACGAAATTGCCAGCCAGCGCCAGGGTCAGCAGCAGCAGGCGCACCGGTACGCCATCGAGCAGCTGGCGCAGCCGGACAGCCGATCCGCGCAGCCCGGTGCTGTCTGGTAGCGTGCAGAGCAGGTCCAGCAGGCGATAAGCCAGCGCCGCCAAAGGCCCCAGCAGTGCGTAGTAGAAGATCACCGCAAAAAATCCCTGATAACCCTGCCAGAGCAGATAGCCCTGCACCTGTTGCAGCAGCGCAGGATCACTGCCGGCCCGAAGGCCCAGGGACTGCTCGGCCTGCAGGCTGGCCGCCTCGCTATCGCCACGCCGCCAGCGGGTGCGCAGCGCCTCCAGCTCCCGCAGCGGCGCCCCGCGCCCGAAGCTCCACAGCAGGATCAGCACATGCAGCGGCACCAGCAGCACACCGTAGGTCAGCGGCACCAGCATCAGCAGCAGTGCAACCGGCAGCAGCAGCGCCAGCAGCACGATCAGGAACGCCAGCGGCGGACGCGCCACCCGCACGGCACCCCGTCCCAGCCGCTCCAGCAGGCTCAGCAGCGGACCGTCCTGCTGCAGAGGGCGGCGCAGGCCGGTAAAGTGCGCCAGCAGCAGCGCCAGCAGCATGACCAGAAAACTCATGCCGGCACCCCCTGCAGCAAGCCCCGGTAGCGCGGCCAGTCGAAGGCCGGACCCGGATCGGTCTTGCGCCCCGGGGCAATGTCGCTGTGCCCGCAGATCCGCTCGGCGGTGATGGCCGGGTAGGCGCGCTGCAGCACCCGGCTCAGGACGCCGAGCATCCGGTACTGCGTATCGGTGTAGGGCAGCTCGTCAGTCCCTTCAAGCTCGATGCCAATCGAGAAATCGTTGCACTGCTCACGACCGGCAAAACAGGACACCCCGGCATGCCAGGCCCGTGCGCTGCAGGGCACGAACTGAGTCAGCGCCCCGTCTCGCTCGATCAGAAAATGCGCCGAGACTCGCAGCGCCGCGATGCCGGCAAAATAGGGGTGGGCCTTGGGATCGAGACGATTGAGAAACAGGTTCTCCACCTCGCCGGTGCCAAACTGTCCGGGCGGCAGACTGATGTTATGG
>CAZFFB010000320.1:0-2679 GCA_964517735.1 uncultured Pseudomonas sp. | reverse complement strand
GTCAGCATCACCAGCGTCGAGGTGCTCCCCGAGGCGATGACCCGATCGTAGACCTGCAGCATGTAAAAGGAGGGCACCAGCATCAGGAAGTTCACGAACAGGCTGAAGAAGCCGACCGCGAGGAAGCTGCCCTTGCAGGCCAGCAAGGCCTGTTCAAGATCCGATTTGGGGGTAGGTTTCATAGATAAGACTCAGGATCCGGCCGGGAAATCAAGCGCCGGAGAATAACACAGGCAAAAGACTGAAAGAGCAGTTTGCCGGCCAGCCCGCACAGCGGGCACCTGCCGGCAGTGGCACCGGCCCTCAGCCGCGGATCTTCTCGACGATGGCGGTGGTCGAGCAGCTGTCGACGAAGCTCAGCACCTTCACCTCGCCACCATAGCCCAGCACGATCGGCGCGCCGACCACGCCGTCCAGGCCATAGTCTCCGCCCTTGACCAGTACCTCGGGGCGGATGCGCTCAAGCAGGCTTTCTGGGGTGTCTTCGCTGAAGCTGATCACCCAGTCCACAGCGCCGAGTCCGGCCAGCACCGCCATGCGCCGATCGACGCTGTTGATCGGCCGGCCTGGTCCCTTGAGGCGGGTCACCGAGGCATCGTCATTGATGGCCACCACCAGCCGATCGCCTTGGGCGCGGGCCTGCTCCAGGTAAGTGACATGGCCGGCATGCAGGATGTCGAAGCAGCCGTTGGTGAACACGATGCGCTCGCCATGGGCACGGGCATCCTCGATGGCCGGCAGCAGCTGATCGAGGCTCATCACCCCGCGCCCGGCGCCCTGCTCGCGTGCCGCAGCGCGGCGCAGCTCCGGCGCGCTGACCGTGGCGGTGCCCAGCTTGCCGACCACGATACTGGCGGCCAGGTTGGCCAGCGCCACGGCCTGGGGCAGCGGCTCGCCGGCCGCCAGCGCGCTGGCCAGGGTAGAAATCACCGTATCGCCGGCCCCTGTGACATCGAACACCTCGCGGGCACGGGCCGGCAGGTGCAGCTCAGGCTGGCCGGCGCGCAGCAAGGTCATGCCGTGCTCACCGCGGGTGATCAGCAGGGCCTCAAGCTCAAGATCGGCCAGCAGCGCCAGGCCTTTGCTGACCAGCTCCGCCTCATCCGCGCAGCGCCCGACTACCGCCTCGAACTCGCTGAGGTTGGGGGTGATCAAGGTCGCACCGCGGTAGATGGCAAAGTCACGGCCCTTGGGATCGGCCAGCACCGGCACCCCGCGCGCTCGGGCGGCGCGGATCAGCGCCTGGTGATTCTTCAGCGCACCCTTGCCGTAATCGGAGAGGATCAGCACCCGCACCTGATTGAGCAGCGCCTCGACCTCGGCCAGCAGTGCCGCTTCATCGGTCGCGAAGGGCTCCTCGAAATCCATGCGCAGCAGCTGTTGATGGCGGCTCATCACCCGCAGCTTGACGATGGTCGGCTGCCCCTGGATGCGCTGAAAGCGCGCATCGACCCCGGCGGCGGTCAGGCGCGCGGTCAGGCTGTCGGCCGCCTCGTCGGTACCGGTCACCCCGACCAGCCAGGCCGGCGCGCCGAGCGCGGCGATGTTCAGTGCGACGTTGGCGGCTCCCCCCGGGCGATCCTCGCTCTGCTCGACCTTGACCACCGGCACCGGCGCCTCCGGTGAGATGCGGCTGGTCGCGCCGTACCAGTAGCGGTCGAGCATGACATCACCGACCACCAGCACGGGGGCCTGATCGAAACGGGGCATGGACAGCGGCATGAAAGGCTCCGATGTTGACTGAAAGAAAAGAGACGTACTCAGTGCGGTATACCGGTCGGGATGCTGCGAAACAGCGGCACCAGCAGGCGGTTGCCGAACTCACTCAGGTGGTCGTCATCGTAATAGAGCGCACGACCCTCCTGGACCGCGAGACAACGACCTTCGGGACACAGATAAGGCAGCGGATCGAGCAGCTTTATGCCGCACTGTCTGGCGGCTTCCTGCTGCAGGTCGCGGATAAAGGCATGGCGCTGCTGGTAGGCATCCAGCGGCAAAAAGAGTTCACGCTGACGACCGATGATCGCATCGCGAGCCATCGCTTCGGGGACATTGAGCAGCATCTCCGGCATGGGCTGCAGCACATAGACCGGGCGCTGGCGGGCCAGCGTGCAAAGGGTATCCAGGTAATGCCTGCGAAACTCCTGCAGATAGGCCGGCTCCGGCGTACGGTAGGGGCGCGAGAAGAAGAAGGTTGGCCGACCAGCCGGCTCCCCCGCCTCCCCCGGCATGCCGCCGAAGGCGTAACTGCTGGTGCGGTTGACCAGCAGCAGCGGTATCTGCGGATCGAGCGTGGACAGCTCGTTCATTGCCCAGCCCTGCAGTGCAGCACAGGCTGCAGCGCTGCTGCCGCTGCGTTGTGCACCAAAGACCATCAGACACGCTGAACGCGCCCGCAGCAGCACACTGCGCCCCGCCTCGCGACTGGCCGCCACAGCAGTGATCACTGAAGCGGCATGGCTGTCACCCAGCACCAGCAGATCGGTTGGTCCCTCGCCATAACGACATGCCTCCTTGTCTCGAAGACATTCGAACAGGCGCGGATCATGGTTATCAGCCTGGCGGGCATAGTGCTCGGCCTGGGCCGGCAGACGGGACGTGAAGGTGTGCTTGCGTACATACTGGGCAAGGCCGGCGGCCAACCCGATCACCAGCAGGCAGACAAGCAGCACCCGCCAG
>CAZFFB010000319.1:0-2685 GCA_964517735.1 uncultured Pseudomonas sp. | reverse complement strand
CGACCGGGCCGCCGGCCAGCACCACGCGCTCGTAGTCCAAGCCGCTCATCAGCACCTTCACGCCGCCGTTGAGCTGGCCGAGGATGTTCTCCTCCGGCACCTCGACGTCATCGAAGAACAGCTCGCAGGTGTTGGAGCCGCGCATGCCCAGCTTGTCGAACTTGCTGCCGCGGGAAAATCCCTTCCAGTTGCGCTCGACGATGAAGGCCGTGATGCCGTGGGCGCCCTTGTCCAGGTCGGTCTTGGCGTAGATCACGTAGGTATCGGCGTCCGGGCCGTTGGTGATCCAGGTCTTGCTGCCGTTGAGGACATAACGGTCGCCGCGCTTCTCGGCGCGCAGCTTCATGGAGACCACGTCGGAGCCGGCGTTTGGCTCGCTCATCGCCAGTGCGCCGATGTGCTCGCCGCTGATCAGCTTGGGCAGGTACTTGGCCTTCTGCGCCGGGGTACCGTTACGGTTGATCTGGTTGACGCACAGGTTGGAATGCGCGCCATAGGACAGACCGACCGAGGCCGAGGCCCGGCTGATCTCTTCGATGGCCACAACATGGGCCAGGTAGCCCATGCCTGCACCGCCATACTCCTCCGGCACGGTGATGCCCAGAAGGCCCATCTCGCCGAACTTCTTCCACATGTCGGCGGGGAACAGGTTGTCATGGTCGATGGCTGCAGCGCGCGGGGCAAGCTCTTGGGCGGCAAAGGCCTGCACCTGCTCGCGCAGCATGTCGATGGTGTCGCCGAGGGCGAAGTTGAGGCTGGAGTACGTCATGAAACCACCTTTGTCTGTCTTGTAGTTTTGGGGTTTGCGCGGGAGCACATCGGGCCGCGGTGCCGGCGAGGAGTCCGCGTGCCAGTGGCGGAATCCGTCTGCCGGTGGCGTGTTGCACACCGTGGCGGAGAGGGTTGTCAGTCCTCGACCTTTACGTTAACGTAAACAAACCCGGCAGCGACTGTCAACACCCGATCAGCGCGCTGGCCGGCCCTCTCAGCCGTCGAACACCTCATAACAAACACAAGACCGAGGGACGCCATGACTCTTGCAAGCTATACCTGCGGGCTACAGGAAAAACCCCTGCTGGCCATGACCATCGGTGCGGCCTTCGACCGTACCGTGAGCCGTTTTGCCGAGCGCGAGGCGCTGGTGGTGTCCCACCAGGGCATCCGTCATACCTGGCACAGCCTCGGGGAGGCGGTCGATCGCTGCGCCCGTGCCCTGCTGGCGCTGGGGCTGGAGCCGGGTGAGCGTCTGGGCATCTGGTCGCCCAATCGCGCCGAGTGGTGTATCACCCAGTTCGCCAGTGCCAAGATCGGCGTGGTGCTGGTCAACATCAACCCGGCCTATCGGCTCAACGAGCTGGAGTACGCCCTCAAGCAGTCGGGCTGCCGCTGGCTGATCTGTGCCGATGCCTTCAAGACCTCCGACTACCACGCGATGCTCGCCGAGATGCTGCCCGAGCTGGCCACCTGTGCGCTGGGGGATCTTCGCAGTCACATGCTCCCTGAGCTGCGTGGCGTGATCAGTCTGGGTGCCCGTCCGGCTGATGGCATGCTCGGCTGGCAGCAGCTGCAGGCACTGGCCGAGCAGGTCGGCCCCGAGCAGCTTCGCGAAACCGGCGAGCGACTGCAGTTCGACGAGCCGATCAATATTCAGTACACCTCCGGTACTACTGGCTTCCCCAAGGGCGCTACCCTCAGTCACTACAACATCCTCAACAACGGCTACATGGTCGGCGAGAGTCTGGGCCTCACCGAGCACGACCGGCTGGTCATCCCGGTGCCGCTGTACCACTGCTTCGGCATGGTGATGGGCAACCTGGGCTGCCTGACCCACGGCAGTACCATGATCTATCCAAGCCCGTCGTTCGAGCCGCAGGCCACCCTGCAGGCGGTAGCCGGGGAGCGCGCCACCGCGCTGTATGGCGTGCCGACCATGTTCATCGCCCTGCTTGATCACCCCGGACGTGAAGCCTTCGATCTGTCTAGCCTGCGCACCGGGATCATGGCTGGCGCCACCTGCCCGATCGAGGTGATGAAGCGGGTGATCAACGAGATGCACATGAGCGAGGTGCAGATTGCCTACGGCATGACCGAGACCAGCCCGGTGTCGACCCAGACCGGCCCAAGTGATGATCTGGAGCGTCGGGTCACCAGTGTCGGCCGCACCCAGCCGCATCTGGAGAGCAAGATCGTCGACGAGCAGGGGCGCATCGTGGCGCGTGGGCAGATCGGCGAGCTGTGTACCCGCGGCTACAGCGTGATGCTCGGCTACTGGGGCAATCCCGAGGCGACCCGCGAGGCCATCGATGGGGCGCGCTGGATGCACACCGGCGATCTGGCGGTGATGGATGAGGAGGGCTACATCCGCATCGTCGGGCGCAACAAGGACATGATCATCCGCGGCGGCGAGAACGTCTACCCGCGCGAGATCGAGGAGTTCCTCTTCACCCACGCGGCGGTGGCCGATGTGCAGGTGATCGGCGTGCCCGATCACAAGTTCGGCGAGGAGATTGTCGCCTGGGTCAAGCTGCACCCGGGGCAGGCGGTCGAGCCTGAGGCGCTGCGCGAGTACTGCAAGGGGCGCATCGCGCACTTCAAGATTCCGCGTCATATCAAGTTCGTCGAGGACTTCCCGATGACCATCAGCGGCAAGGTACAGAAGTTCCGCATGCGCGAGATCAGCGTGAT
>CAZFFB010000318.1:0-2695 GCA_964517735.1 uncultured Pseudomonas sp. | reverse complement strand
CTGAACGAACCCTGGCGCGGTCTGCTGGAGAGCTTCATCCAGGGCACAGACGAGCACCGGCACAAGCAACGTCTGGAGCTTGAGGGTCAGCTGCACTGGCTGAACCTGCACAAGGCGGCCATCGATGCTCCCCTGGCGCCCGGCAACAGCGGCCTGGTGCTGCTGGTAGAGGATCAGACCGAGACCCAGCTGCTGGAGGATCGTCTGGTGCACTCCGAGCGGCTGGCCTCGATCGGGCGCCTGGCCGCCGGCGTCGCCCACGAGATCGGCAATCCGGTCACCGGCATCGCCTGCCTGGCACAGAACCTTCACGAGGAGCGCGAGGGTGACCGGGAGATCACCGAAACCAGCGAGCAGATCATCGCCCTGACTAAGCGCATCACCCGGATTGTCCAGTCACTGATGAGTTTTGCCCATGCGGGCGCCCACCAGCACGCCAGTGAGCCGGTGAGCCTGGCCGACACCGCGCGCGAGGCGATCGCTCTGCTGTCGCTCAACCGCGAGCATCAGGTGCATTACCACAACCTGTGTGATCCGCAGCACCGCGTCGAAGGCGACCCGCAACGCCTCGCCCAGGTGCTGATCAACCTGCTGTCCAACGCCCGCGATGCCTCCCCCGAAGGTGGCAACGTGCATATCAGCAGCGTAGCCGGACACGAGACTGTGGAGCTGATCGTCGAGGACGAGGGGGCGGGCATTCCCCAGTCGATCATCGATCGCCTGTTTGAGCCGTTCTTCACCACCAAGGATCCCGGCAAAGGTACCGGCCTTGGTCTGGCACTGGTGTATTCGATCGTCGAAGAACACTATGGACAGATCACCGTCGACAGCCCGGCAGACCTGCAAAGGCAGCGCGGCACGCGCATTCGGGTTACCCTACCGCGCTATGCCGGCCCGACGGCCCTGTAGTCACCCGTGAAGCCGCAGGATGCAAGCACTCCTCTATCGCCCCGCTGCAGGCGCCCCGGCGCCAGCAGCCAGGCGGTCCTCCCTGCATCCTGCAGCCTCCGAGCATGTCGCGAGAGCTGAACAGACATGGCACATATTCTCCTCGTCGAAGACGAAACCATCATTCGCCAGGCCCTGCGTCGCCTGCTGGAGCGCAACCGCTATACGGTCAGCGAGGCCGGCTCCTTGCAGGACGCCCTGCAGCAGCAACCCTTTTCCCGCTTCGACCTGATCATCAGCGACCTGCGCCTGCCCGGCGCCCCCGGCACCGAACTGATCGCCCTGGCTGAAGGCACGCCCGTGCTGATCATGACCAGCTACGCCAGCCTGCGCTCAGCGGTCGACTCGATGAAGCTTGGCGCCATCGACTACATTGCCAAGCCGTTCGATCATGACGAGATGCTGCAGACCATTGCGCGCATCCTGCGTGACCGCACGACGGCCGCCCGCGAGCAAACCCCAACCGACGCCCCTCCTCAGTCACCCACGGCAATGGCTGCGCATGCCTTGCCCGCCGCCAGCGATGACATCGGCATCATCGGCCGCTGTGCAGCGATGCAGGATCTGTTCGGCAAGATCCGCAAGGTGGCACCGACCGACTCCACGGTGCTGATCCAGGGCGAATCCGGCACCGGCAAGGAACTGGTGGCCCGCGCGCTGCACAACCTGTCACGCCGCGCCAAGGCCCCCCTGATCTCGGTGAACTGCGCGGCGATTCCGGAAAGCCTCATCGAATCGGAGCTGTTCGGTCACGAGAAGGGCGCCTTCACCGGCGCCACCACCGCGCGCACCGGGCTGGTCGAGGCGGCCGATGGCGGTACATTGTTTCTTGACGAGATCGGCGAGCTGCCCCTCGAAGCCCAGGCCCGCCTGCTGCGCGTGCTGCAGGAGGGCGAGATCCGCCGGGTTGGCTCGGTGCATGCGCAGAAGGTCGATGTCCGCCTGATCGCCGCCACCCACCGCGACCTGAAGAACCTGGCCCGCACCGGCCAGTTCCGCGAGGACCTCTACTACCGACTCAACGTGATCGCCCTGCACCTGCCGGCCCTGCGCGAGCGTGAGCATGATGTGCTGGATATCGCCCGGGTGTTTCTCGAGCGCCAGCGCGTGCGTATGGGGCGCGAGGCACTGGAGCTGTCGGAGGATGCGCTGCGCGGGATCAGCCAGTACCACTGGCCGGGCAATGTCCGCGAACTGGAAAACGCCATCGAGCGGGCCGTGATTCTCAGCGAGGGTACGCAGATTCCGCTGGACTTGCTGGGTATCGATGTCGAGCTGCAGGAGACAGCCGCGTTTGCGGGCAATCCCGGCGAGCATGCACCGGTCAGCAAGCACGAGCCGGCTGAAGATCTGTCACTGGAGGATTACTTCCAGCATTTTGTCCTTGAACATCAGGACCACATGACCGAAACCGAGCTGGCCCGCAAGCTTGGTATCAGCCGCAAATGCCTTTGGGAGCGACGCCAGCGCCTCGGCATCCCGCGCCGCAAGGCGGGTGCCGGCAGCGAGGGATGAGGTGTTACCGCACACCGCTGCGTAACAGTCACCGGGTTCATCGGTAACGGGAACCCGGTTTTTTCTGCCCTGCGCATGGCCAGTCTCATGTACAAACCCTTGATTCAAAAGGATTTTTAAAAGTTGGCACAGGAAATGCTTTATTGTCCGGCATAACAAAAACAACAACACAGCTTTCCCGATAAATAGAACAAGACGTTACGGCTGCTGCACAACAAGAACTAGCGTATGG
>CAZFFB010000317.1:0-2700 GCA_964517735.1 uncultured Pseudomonas sp. | reverse complement strand
GTCGAACTTCATGTTGTCGCGCAGGTAGTCGAAGCCGAACTCGTTGTTGGTGCCGTAGGTGACGTCGCAGGCGTAGGCCTGCTGGCGCTGGCGGTCGTCCATTTCGTGCTGGATGACGCCGACCGTCAGGCCCAGGAAGCGGTAGATGCGCCCCATCCACTCCGAGTCGCGCTTGGCCAGGTAGTCGTTGACCGTCACCACGTGCACGCCCTTGCCGGTCAGCGCGTTCAGGTAGGCGGGCAGGGTGGCCACCAGCGTCTTGCCCTCGCCGGTCTTCATCTCGGCGATCCGGCCCTGGTGCAGCACCATGCCGCCGAGCAGCTGCACGTCGAAGTGGCGCATGTTCAGCGCGCGCCGCGCCGCCTCGCGCACGACGGCGAAGGCCTCGGGCAGGAGTTCGTCGAGCGCTTCCCCGGCCAGGGCCCGCGAGCGGAACTCGCCGGTCTTGGCGCGAAGCTCGTCGTCGCCCAGGGGCAGCAGCGAGGCCTCGAGGGAATTGATGCGCACCACCAGCGGCTGCAGGCGCTTCAAATCCCGTTCGTTCTGGGTGCCGAAGATCTTGCGCACGATGAACTTGAACATGGTGCCGCCATTATACCGGACCCCCCGGGCTTTCGCAACCAGAGGCGGCCGCGGCGTTGACAAAGCGCCGCCTCCGGCTTACCATGCGCCCATGGACGGCCGCCGCAAGGAATTCAAGCGCACCGTTTTCGCCGTTTCCGACGCCACGGGCAAGACCTGCGAGACGGTGGTGCTGGCGGCGCTGAGCCAGTTCAAGACCACCCAGATCGTGCTGGAGACCTTTTCCAACATCCGCACCCTGGAGCAGGTGCGCGAGGTCCTGGCCCGGGCAGCAGCGGCCAACGGCGTGATCATCTACACCATGGCCTCGCCCGCGCTGCGCCACGAGATCGGCGAACTGGGGCGGCTCAACGGCGTGCCCACCGTGGACATCCTGGGCCCGGTGCTCACCCGCCTCTCCGACTTGCTGGAAATCTCGCCGCTGGCCAAGCCCGGTCTGTTTCGCCAGCTGGACCAGGACTACTTCCAGCGCATCGAGGCGGTCGATTTCACCATCAAGCACGACGACGGCCGGCGGCTGGAGACGATCGCCAACGCCGAGATCGTCCTGCTCGGGGTGTCGCGGGCCTCCAAGACTCCGGTCAGCATCTACCTGTCCTACCGCGGCTGGAAGGTGGCCAACGTGCCGATTCTTTTTGGCGAGGAGCCGCCGGCAGAGCTGGACGCCGTCGATCCGCGGCGCATCGTGGCCCTGACCATCCAGCCCAAGCGCCTGGAGGCGATCCGCCGCGAGCGGCAGGCGCGCATGGACGGCAGCAGCGGCTCGGATTACGTCGATGCCGAGGCGATCCGCCGCGAGTCGCTGTTCGCCCTGCGCCTGTACGAGGGCCGGCAGTGGCCCGTGCTGGACGCCACCTACAAGTCGATCGAGGAGACGGCCACCGAGGTGATGCGCCTGATCTACGCCCGTTCGGGCATGAAAAAGGGGAACATCCCCTACTGAGGAGGGCCTAGTCGCGGTCGCCGGGCAGGGCGGCGTCCAGCAGGCCGGCCATGGCGCCGCCCGGCTTCTGCCGCGCCTGCTCTTCGCCCAGCCGGCGCAACTCGCTGCTGAAGTCCTCTTCGGGTTCCTCCATGGTCAGCGAGAGGGTCTTGCGCGCGGGATCGACAGCCAGCACGCGCACGCGCACCTCGTCGCCGACGGTGAGGATCTCCTTGGGATGCTGGATGCGGCGGCCGGTTCCCAGCCGCGAGACGTGCAGCAGGCCGGTCACGCCGGGAAACAGCTCGACGAAGGCGCCGAAAGGCTTCATGTGCACGACGCGGCCGGAGAGCTCTGCGCCCACGGCCAGGCTGTCCGCGGCCGCGGTCCAGGGGTCGGGCTGCAGCGCCTTGAGGCTGAGGGAAATCTTGCCGGCTTCGCGGTCGAGGCGCAGCACCGCCACCTGCAGCCGCTGCCCGGCCTGCAGCGCGTCCTTGGCGCTGGCCACTTTCTGGAACGAGATCTCCGACACGTGCAGCAGCCCCTCGGCGCCGCCCAGGTCGACGAAGGCGCCGTAATCGTGGACCGACGTGACCGTCCCCTCGAGCACCTGGTTGACCTCGAGCTCCTGCCAGAGCTTTTGGGCCCGCTCGTGCTCGTCGGCCAGCAGCAGCTCCTTGCGGCTGAGGACGATGTTGCGGCCGCCCTCCTCGAACTGGGTGATCAGGAAGGAGTAGGATTGCTCCAGGTGCGCCTCGGGCTTCTGGCAGTAGCCGCGCTCGATTTGCGAGATGGGGCAGAACGCCTTCTGGCCCAGCACCAGGACGTCGAAGCCGCCCTTGTTCACCGCCTTGACCTTGCCTTCGACCGGCAGGCGGGCGGCATGGGCCTCGCGCAGCATGGCCAGCGACGGGGAATCCTTGGCCTGGCGGGAATCGCCGCGGCCGCCCTGGCGCAGGCGCGCCGTGCAGTGGAACATGCCGTCGCGGAACGAGGTGACCAGGACCTGCAGCGGGTCGCCCGGCTTGACGGCCAGCTCGCCGCCGCGCTCGCACTCCTCGCGGTCGAGCATGCCCTCGGCGCGGGCGCCCAGATCGAGAAACACCGTGTCGCGGCCGATGGAGATGACCTTGCCCGTGGCCACTTCGCCCACCCGCACGCGGGCGGCGGGGCGGTACGAGGCGTTCAGCATGTCG
>CAZFFB010000316.1:0-2701 GCA_964517735.1 uncultured Pseudomonas sp. | reverse complement strand
GTTGCACCTGTTGCACCTGTTGCACCTGTTGCACCTGTTGCACCTGTTGCACCTGCGACAGCCGCGCAGCCGGTGCCCGCGGCTGTCACCGAGACGCTGGCTGAGGCGACGGTGGCTGAAGCGGCAGCAGCGGACGAGGTGCAACCCGCCAGCGAGGCGACTGAGGCGGTCGAGCCGGTAGACGTCGCACCGGTCAAGCCGCGTCGCGCCTCTCGGGCTCGCAAGGCGGCCGTGCAAACGCCGCCCCCGGCAGCAGACACAGATGGGGATGATGCGCTATCCGGCGCGGAGCCTCGGCCGTGAAGCTCTGGCTGCTGCGTCATGGGCAGGCGGGGCCTTATGTGCAGACCGGTGATCACCTGCGCGAGCTGACCGAGCACGGTCGGCGCGAGGTATTGCAGGCCGCCCGACACCTTGGCGAGGTGTCTATCGATCGCGTGCTGGTCAGCCCCTATGTGCGGGCCCGCCAGACGGCGGATCTGCTCCTTGGGCAGCTGGCTCAGCGTCCGCCCCTGGAGGTGGTGCAGGGCATCACCCCGGACGATGACCCGCGTGCCGCCGCCACCCTGCTGGCTGCACGGGAAGAGGGCAGCCTGCTGGTGGTCAGCCATCAGCCGCTGCTGGGCGCCCTGGCTGGACTGTTGCTGCATGGGCATCTGCAGGCGCCGCTGCCCTTCAACACCGCCAGCCTGGCACTGCTGGAGGGCGAGATGGCACTGGCCGGCCTCATGCAGCTGCGGGCACTGCACCATCCGTCCGCCTTGCAGCCATGAGTGTGCAGCTGGAAGAGGCCCGCTTTTGCCTGCCCCACATCGAGCTGGCTGCGCATCTGTATGGCCCAGAAGACGGGCGGCCCGTCATCGCCCTGCATGGCTGGCTGGATAACGCGATGAGCTTCTCCCGCCTGGCGCCGCAGCTGGACGGGCTACGCATCGTGGCCCTGGACCTGGCCGGGCATGGCCACTCGGGGCATCGACCGGCGGGCAGCAGTTATGCCCTCTGGGACTATGTGCGCGATGTGCTGCTGGTCGCCGAGCAGCTGGGCTGGCAGCGCTTTGCCCTGCTCGGGCATTCGCTGGGCGCGATCGTGGCCACCCTGCTGGCGGCGGCGCTGCCCGAGCGTGTCGAGCGCCTGGCATTGATCGATGGGCTGCTGGCGCTGACCTGCGAGGCCGCGCAGGCGCCGGCCCAGCTGGGCGAGGCGTTGCGCGCCGAGCTGCGGCTTGCCCACAAGCGCAAGGCTGTACACCCCACTCCTGAGCGGGCCGTGCAGGCGCGTCTGCGCGGTGGCTATCCCCTCAGCCATGAAGCGGCCGAGCGGCTGGCCAGTCGCAGCCTGATGCCCGAGGCGGGCGGCTACAGCTGGCGCAGTGATGCACGCCTGACGCTGCCCTCGGCGCTGCGCCTGTCACCGGATCAGGCGCGGGCGTTTGTCGAGGCGGTGCGCTGCCCGGTGGCGCTGGTGATCGCCGAGCAGGGGCTGCTGCGCGGGCGCGAGCAGGGCCTGCTGGCGCAACTGCCCTTCCAGCTGCACTACTTGTCCGGCGGGCATCACCTGCATCTGGATGATGAGGCGGGCGCGACGGCTGTAGCAGACTGTTTCAAAGCCTTCCTGAAGGAGGCTTGACCTGCTTTCGGGCAGCGCCGAGTCTTGGAGCATCACGTTCAGGAAGATCGCCATGTTTATCCCCGTCCTTGCCCGTCGGCCTTGCAGCATCCGACCCGTTGCCGGCCTGTTCAGTCCTGCAGGGCTTCGCTCATGAAGCCTGCGGCGTACCGGGCCCTGCTGGCCGTCCTGTTGCTGGGCTCACCCGGCACACTGCTGGCCGATGAGCGCGATCTGGACTACCTGCCGCGTTTTGCCCGGGCCCAGATTGTCGATTATCGCCTTGAGGCCAATGTCGAGCGCTTCTACCCGCAGGGAGCGCTGCGACGCATTGCCGGCCGCCTGCGTGTCGACGCCGAACAGGCCGTGACCGGACAGCTGAGCCTGCGCACCTACGAGCTGCCAAGCGGGCACAGCAGCAGCGAAGCCTTTACCCAGGCGCGGCGCACTCTGCTGGCGCAGGGGGCGCAGGCGCTGCACTGGTGCGAGGGGCGTGAGTGTGGCAGCAGCAGCCTGTGGGCCAATACGGTGTTCGGCAATGCCCGGCTCTACGGCCCGGATGACGGTCAAGCCTACCTGCTGCTGCAGTTGGCGGCGCCGCAGGACAACACCTTGCTGGCGCTCTACGGGATTACCCGCGGCAATCGCCGCGCCTATCTGCATGTCGAGACCCTGACCAGCGAAGCTGCCTTGCCGGCCCTGATGCCCAATGCACAGACCCTACTGCGTCAGCTGCGCGACGTCGGCCAGCTGCCACTAAGGGACTGGCCTGCCGTGCCCGAGGAGCCCTGGCTGGGCCTGCTCGGCCATGCGCTGCGTCTGGACACCGGCATCCGCCTGCGCATTGCCGGGGCAGGCGCTGGCGCCTGGCGCGAGGCGCTGCTGGCTCAGGGTGTGCGGGCGGAGCGTCTTGAGAGCGACGATCGCCCGGGCAACGGTCTGCAGCTGGACTGGCTGCGCTAAAGCGCGCTGCACAGAGGCCATTTCGCGGGCGGCATCCGGGCGCTTTGTAGCCTTCGGGGTGCCTCAGGGAGCTTGCCGGTCGGCCTCGTACTGGTCGAGCACCTCATCGGCGATCTGCCGGCCCAGCAGGAT
>CAZFFB010000315.1:0-2708 GCA_964517735.1 uncultured Pseudomonas sp. | reverse complement strand
GATGTCTGCATCCGAGAACAACGCGCGCTGGGCCCCCGAGAGGTCCCACTGCACGCGCCAGCCATGGCTTGGGTCGATCTTGCTGTCGCTGACCGTGCGGGAAAAGCCGATCCCCGGCAGCAGCAGACTGCTGCGGCCCTCGTCCTCGCCGACCTGATAGTCCTCCTGTTCCCAGCGCAGCGAGACCACCCGCGTCCACCGACTGGCCAAGAGGCTCTGCCACTGGCTGCCGACGGTCAGACGACGACTGCGGGTATCCAGCAGATCCTCCTGCTGGTAGCCGCCGGTAAAGCGCAGCCGATCAGTCAAGGGGGGATCCAGCGGGATTTCGTACCAGGTGCTGAGGTTCTGCCGCGGCGCGGAGAACTCGAAGTCCGAGCCAAGGCGATGGCCTCCCTCGCCCCGCCAGTGACGGGTCCAGCTGCCGCGCAGGCGCGGGCCGACGTCGGTGGAATACCCAAGCCCCGCCCCCAAGGTGCGGGGTGGACGGGCCTGCAGGGCAACCCGCAGCGGGATGCGCCGCGCCTCGGCCTGCTCGGGATTGGCATCAATGCGCACATCACTGAAGTAGTTGCTGGACAACAGGGTCTGGTTCAGCTCGGCGATGCGGTCGGAGTCATAGGGGATATCCCGCTCGAACGGCACCATCCGCTGCAACAGCTCATCCTCGAACGGGGTGTCGCCCTCAAACAGCACAGCCCCCAGCCGGTAGCGCGCGCCGCTGTCATAGATCAGGCGGATATCGGCCACCCCCTCGGCCGGATCGACGCTCAGGCTGTTCTCGACGAAGCGGCCATCGAAGAAGCCATAGCGCAGCGCCTGATTGGTGATCAGCCGCTTGGCATCCTCGTAGGCGCCGTGATCAAGCACCGCGCCTGGGGCAAGCTGCGCACTGGCGGGCAGGCGAAAGGCACTCAGTGCGCTGGCCTCGCCTTCGATGCGCACCTGCACCTCGCGCAGGCGCACAGGCTCGGCGGTCTCGATGCGCAGCAGCAGACGCGCCTCATCGCCCTCACCGCGCACCTGACTGCGAATCCGTGCCTGATAGTGGCCAAGCGCCTGCAAGGCCTTGCGCGCCTCGCGCTCGGCATGCCGGGAGAAACGGCGCAGCGCTGGCGCATCACGCTCGCCCAGCGGGCCGATATGGGCTTCGATGTTTTCCTGCAGACGCTTGTTGGCCGGTGTCAGGCGTACTTCAAGCTCGGCGGCAGCCAGCGGACTGCTGAACAGGCTACCCGCCAGGCACCAGCTGATCCACGGGCGATATGTATGTCGTTTCATGGCACGGATGCTAGCACGCGAGTGCTCGCGGATCAGCGGTCAATGCACAGGACGCCCGAGCCCTCACTCCTGCGCCAGCGCTGCAAAGGCTTGCCATCCACCACCGAGCGCGGCAATCAGCTGCACGCTGGCCAGCAGCCGGCTGCCCTGCAGATCCAGCAGGCTGCGCTCGCTGGAGAGTGCGCTGGTCTGCGCGCTGGCCACGCTCAGGTAATCGATGGTACCGGCACGGTACTGACTGTCGATCAGGCGCAGCGACTCACGGGCGGCGCTGAGGGCCAGCGCCCTCGCCTCAGCCTCGCGCTCGGCCACAGACAGCTGCACCAGTCGATCCTCGACCTCCTGCAGCGCCTCCAGCACCGTCTGCCGGTAATCGGCCACTGTCTGGTCGTAACGGGCCTCGGCCTGCTCGACACCGGCGCGCAGGCGGCCGCCATCAAACAGCGTCATGGCGAACTGCGGACCGATCGACCAGAGGCGGTTGGGTGCGCTGATCCAGTCGGCCAGCTGCGCGCTGCGATAGCCGCCATTGGCCGAGAGGGTCAGGTCGGGGAAAAAGGCCGCACGGGCCACACCGATTTCGGCGTTGGCGGCCATGACCCGCCGCTCAGCCCCGGCCACATCGGGGCGGCGCTCCAGCAGGCGCGAAGGCAGCGCCGGCGGCAGGCCCGGCAGCACCGGCAGGCCCTCGCGCACCGCCAGGCGGAAGCGGGATGGCGCCTCCCCGAGCAGCACGGCCATCGCATGCTCGAAGCGGGCGCGCTGATAGTCCAGATCGATGCGCTGGGCACGGGTGTTCTGCAGCTGGGTCTGGGCCTGGGTAACGTCGGACTTGGGCACCAGCCCGGCGCGGTACTGGTTGTCGACCAGGCGCAGCGAGCGCTCGAAGGCCACCAGGGTGGCGTCCAGCAGGCGGATCTGCTCATCGATCACCCGAAGCTGCAGGTAGCTCTGCGCCAGCTCGCTCTGCAGACTCAGGCGCACCGCGGCCAGATCCGCGGCACTGGCCGCCAGACTGGCCCGGTCGGCCTGCAGCTGGCTGCGCAGCCGGCCCCAGACATCCAGCTCCCAGCGCACCCCAAGGCTTGCGTCATAACGTTTTCCCAGGCTGTCGCCACTGGCACTGCGACTGACATCTGCACCGGCATCGATACGCGGTGCCAGGGCCGCGCGGCTGTCTTGCACCAGCGCGCGGGCCTGACGCCAGGCCGCCTCGGCAGCGCGCAGGTCCTGATTGCGCTGCTCAAGACGCGTCATCAGGGCATCCAGCTCGACATCGCCATACAGTGTCCACCAGGCTCCGCGCTCGAGAGTGTCAGCCGGGGCCGCCGGCTTCCAGCCGGCCAGCGCGGCAAACTGCGCCGGCGTATCCAGATCTGGGCGCTGATAGTCAGGCGCCAGGGCGCAGCCGCCCAGGGCCAGCGCCT
>CAZFFB010000314.1:0-2709 GCA_964517735.1 uncultured Pseudomonas sp. | reverse complement strand
CTGTTACTCGGCCTGCTGAGCGTGGCACTGGTGCTCTACGGTGCGCTGTGCCGCTGGCCGGCACGGCGCGCACTGCTGCCGGGGCTGACCAGCGCCGGGCTGCTCGGCACCGCGCTGCTGACAGCACAGCCCTGGCTCGCCCAGGCAACCGGCATCGCCGGCTACCCGCTGCTGGCGCTGCTGCTGGTGCAGCTGAGTGCCGATGAGCACGGCTAAAAGCCGTGCAGCGCCCTGTCATCACCGCAGCGCTTGCCCCATAATGTCGCCGCTGGTGTGCTACTGGCCGGGAGTCTTTCCCGCAGATTCCGGGAGATGTCCGACTGTCATGAACCGCGCTGTCCGTACCCTGCTGCTGGGGTACCTGTCGATGCTTGCACCGCTGCAGGGTCTGGCCGACGGCAACTCGCTGCTGGTCCCGGCCAATGGCAGCTGTGTGCTGGACACTCCCGCCGAGACCCGCGCGCAGGCTCTGGAGCAATGCCGGCGCCTGGCCGAAACCGGCGACGCCACGGCCCAGTACGAGCTCGGCGAATACTTCTACAACCAGCGCCTCACTGCCCAGGATCTGCCCGCAGCCCTTGACTGGTACGAACAGGCCTCGCTGCAGGGACACCCCGGCGCCCAGCTGCGTCTTGGGCAGTTGTTCTGGCATGGCGAGGGCGTGCCGGCCAATGCCCTGCAGGCCTATATCGTGCTGAAGATGGCTGCCGTCAACGGCTCCGACGAGGCCATGGACAGTGCCGACGAGGTCGCCCAGAGCATGAGCCGCGAGCAACTGGCCCATGCCAATCGTCTGCTGGGCGAGATCTTTCGCAACTACCTGCTGGAGCTGCAGGCGGGCGAGTTCGGCCCGCCCTTTGCCCCGCTGCGCTGAACCACGTCCACGCCAAGCCTAGGAAGGGCCGAAACGGCTGCCTATAATGCGCAGCCTTGTGCTCTGCGTGACGACTGCCCATGACCCGCAAGCTTTTCATCGAAACCCACGGCTGCCAGATGAACGAGTACGACAGCTCGCGCATGGCCGACCTGCTCAGTGCGCATCAGGCACTGGAGCTGACCGAGAATCCGGCCGAAGCCGATGTGATTCTGCTCAACACCTGCTCGATCCGTGAAAAAGCCCAGGAAAAGGTCTTCTCCCAGCTCGGATGCTGGAAGGAGCTGAAAAAGAGCAATCCGGCCCTGGTGATTGGCGTCGGTGGCTGCGTGGCCAGCCAGGAAGGCGCCGCGATCCGTGAACGGGCGCCCTATGTCGACGTGGTATTCGGACCGCAGACCCTGCACCGTCTGCCGGAGATGATCGACGCGGCGCGTACCACGAAAAAACCCCAGGTGGATATTTCCTTCCCGGAAATCGAGAAGTTCGATCGCCTGCCAGAACCTCGGGTCGAAGGGGTCAGTGCCTTCGTCTCGGTGATGGAGGGCTGCAGCAAGTACTGCACCTTCTGCGTGGTGCCCTACACCCGCGGCGAGGAAGTCAGCCGCCCGCTGGCCGATGTACTGGCGGAAATCCGCCACCTGGCCGAGCATGGCGTGCGCGAAGTCACCCTGCTTGGGCAGAACGTCAACGGCTATCGCGCCCATGATGAGGACGGCAGCAGCGTCGACTTCGCCGGCCTGCTGCATGCGGTGGCGGCGATCGAGGGGATCGGCCGGATCCGCTACACCACCAGCCACCCGCTGGAATTTTCCGATGCGCTGATCCGTGCCCATGCCGAGATTCCCCAGCTGGTGCGCTTTGTCCATCTGCCGGTGCAGGCCGGCTCCGACCGCATCCTTGCGGCCATGAAGCGCAACCATACCGCGCTGGAGTACAAGTCACGCATCCGCAGGCTGCGCGCCGCGGTGCCGGACATGTGCATCAGCTCGGACTTCATCGTCGGCTTCCCGGGCGAGAGCGACCAGGACTTCGCCCAGACCATGAAGCTGGTCGAGGAGGTCGGCTTCGACTTCTCCTTCTCCTTCATCTACAGCGCACGCCCCGGCACGCCGGCCGCCGAGCTGATCGATGACACCCCCGAGGAGGTCAAGAAGCAGCGCCTGCAGGTGCTCCAGGCACGCCTCAACCAGCAGGGCTTCGAGATCAGCCGGCGCATGGTCGGCAGCGTGCAGCGCATTCTGGTCACGGACTACTCGAAGAAAGATCCGGGCATGCTGCAGGGCCGCACCGAGAACAACCGGGTGGTCAACTTTCGCACCAGCAATCCGCGGCTGATCGGCCAGTTTGTCGAGGTGCATATCGACGAGGCCCTGCCCCACTCCCTGCGCGGTCACCTGCTGGATCCTTGATCCGGGCCTCCTCAGGGTGCGCGGCAGCGCCGCGCACTGCCACCAAAGGCCAGTGGCCGGGTGCTTTCGCCGCCCCGGCACTGCGGTTATCCTCCTTCCATTCCTTCAGCCCGACGGGGCCAGCAGATCACCTTGAACACGACCCAGACACTCCATCACTTCACCCTGGAACCCTTCGAAGCCCACCGTTTCGCCAACCTGTGCGGCCCCTTCGACGAACATCTGCGGCTCATCGAGCAGCGCCTTGATGTGGAAATCCGCAACCGCGGCAACCAGTTCGAGCTGGTCGGTGACAGTGAACGCTGCCGTATCGTCGAGCGCCTGCTGCAGCGCCTGTACCGTGAAGCCCAGGCCAGCACCCTGACCAACGAAATCGTGCACCTGTTCCTGCAGGAGTCCGGCCTCGAGGCGCTGTCCAGCCCC
>CAZFFB010000313.1:0-2714 GCA_964517735.1 uncultured Pseudomonas sp. | reverse complement strand
CTCGATGAACAGGTCAACGGCTTCGAGGGTGGAGGGCATGTTGGCGCCTTCGGCCACGCAGAAGCAGCCATTCTTCATCAGGGTGCGTGCATCGGCCGCATCCAGCTCGTTCTGGGTGGCGCACGGCAGGGCAACGTCGCAGGCCAGCCCCCACGGACGCTGACCGGCCATGAACTGGGCACCGAAGGCGGTAGCCATTTCTTCGATACGGCCACGGCGCACGTTCTTCAGGTCCATCAGGAAGTCGAACTGCTCCTTGGTCAGGCCGTTCTCGAAGTACACGGTGCCGGTGGAGTCGGACAGGGAAATGACCTTGCCGCCCAGCTCCATGACCTTGAGGGCGGCGTACTGAGCCACGTTGCCCGAACCGGAGATGGCGACACGCTTGCCGTCGAAGCTTTCCTTGCGGCTCTTGAGCATTTCCTCGGCGAAGTACACGCAGCCGTAGCCGGTGGCTTCCGGACGGATCAGGCTGCCGCCATAGCTCATGCCCTTGCCGGTCAGTACCGAGGTGAACTCGTTGGCCAGACGCTTGTACTGGCCGTACATGAAGCCGATCTCGCGGGCACCGACGCCGATATCGCCGGCCGGCACGTCAAGGTCGGCACCGATGTGGCGATACAGCTCGCTCATGAAGGACTGGCAGAAGCGCATGACTTCCGCATCACTCTTGCCCTTGGGATCAAAGTCCGCGCCGCCCTTGCCGCCGCCCATGGGCAGGGACGTCAGCGAGTTCTTGAAAACCTGCTCGAAGGCGAGGAACTTCAGTACGCTGAGGTTGACCGATGGATGGAAACGCAGACCACCCTTGTACGGGCCGATGGCGCTGTTCATCTGGATGCGGAAACCACGATTGACCTGCACCTTGCCCTGATCGTCGACCCACGGTACCCGGAACATGATCACGCGCTCAGGCTCGACGATGCGCTCGATGATGCCGGCCTGCATGTAGCGCGGGTTGGCTTCAAGGAACGGCCAGAGACTGCGCACGACTTCTTCCACGGCCTGGTGGAACTCGGGCTGGTTGGGGTCGCGCTGCTTGATCTGCGCGAGGAAAGCGTCAAGGGTCAGGGACATTGGAATGCCTCGAAGGTCTTATTGCGATGAAGTCGTTGCCGAATCCCGGCGGGTGCGGAAATTTAGCAGGTCTTGGATGCATTACGATAGTGCGAGGTGACGCTTTGATGAAACTTTTTGGTGCTTTTTTGTAAGTTTGCGGTGGCCGGTGGGGTGCTTGAGGCGGATATGACGGCTGGCATGCACCATTTCAGGGTGCCGGGAGGCGCCTGCCTGGTGCAGGGCGATGCTCAGTCATCCTTCTGATCGGCCTGGTCGGCGTCAAGATGGGCGCGGCAGCAGTACCAGTGCGGTGCACTGCCGAGTGCTTCCTCTCGTGGCACATGCAGGCCGCAGTGTGTACAGCGCACCATCGGCTGTACCTGGGGCGGGGGTGGCGAAGGGCGGCGGCGCCACGGTCGGTGCCGGATGCGCCGCCACAGCCACAACACCAGGCAGGCGAGCGCGATGAGAAACAGCAGACGGGCCATGATCGGGCTCCTGTCGGGACCAGTATTGAGGGCGCTTGCACCCTGACGGGGCGCTTAGGCCGAGGTTGCCCAGTGTAGCCAGCAGGCCTTTCCGCGCCCAGCACGGCAGCTGCGTTGGTTGCCTGCCCGGCCTTGCGGGACAATGCTTGGCATCATGGCTGTCTGCCCGGGTGCAGTGGCCGTTACCTGTGAGGATGCAAACCCATCATGAATTCAGTCCTGCGGGTCGCCATGGCCCAACTCAACCTGCCGGTCGGTGATATCCACGGCAATGTCGAACGGATCATCGCCGCGGCTCGCGAGGCGCGTCTGCGCTGGCAGGCCGATCTGCTGCTGCTCCCGGAGCTGTCTCTGTGCGGTTATCCGCCGGAGGATCTGCTGCTGCGAGCCAGCATGCAGCGGCGCATCGAGGCGGCGCTTGAGCGTGTGTGCCAGGAGGTACGCGACATTCGCCTGCTGATCGGCTTTCCCTGGGTGGAGGAGGATGGGCGGCGCTACAATGCCTGCGCGCTGATCGAGAATGGCGTGCTGCGGGCGCGCTACTTCAAGCAGAAGCTGCCCAACTACCAGGTCTTTGACGAGCGGCGCTACTTCGAGCCCGGCAGCGCGCCCTGCGTGGTGGAGATCGCCGGTGTGCCGGTGGCACTGGGCATCTGTGAGGATCTCTGGCACCCCGGCCCGATGGCGGCTGCGCGCGATGCCGGGGCGCGGGTGATGCTGAGCCTTAACGCCTCACCGTTCCATCGCGGCAAGCAGCAGGAGCGCGAGGCGGTACTGGCCCGCCGTGCCCGCGAGGGCGCGATGCCGGTCCTTTATGTCAACCAGGTCGGTGCGCAGGACGAGCTGGTGTTCGACGGTGGCTCTTGTGTGGTGGCCGCTGACGGTCGCGTGCTGCAGCGGGCGCCGGCTTATGAGGAAGGGCTGTTCCTTGTCGAGTTGCAGTTCGCGGCGGGGCAGGTGTGTGTGCCACCGGCGACCTGTGCGCCGCTGCAAAGCGAGGAGGCCAGCGTATACGGCGCCCTGGTGCTGGGCGTGCGGGACTATGTGCAGAAAAATGGCTTCAAGGGGGTGGCGCTGGGTCTCTCCGGCGGTGTCGATTCGGCGCTGACGCTGGCGATTGCCGTCGATGCGCTCGGCGCAGAGCGGGTCGAGGCGGTGATGATGCCC
>CAZFFB010000312.1:0-2725 GCA_964517735.1 uncultured Pseudomonas sp. | reverse complement strand
CTCAGCGCTTCGGCCTTGTCCACCGGCACCAGCAGATGCTGTGGCCCGTCGACGGCGATGCGCTGCTTGAAGGCGGGATTGAGCTGGAACAGCTCATCCTCCGGCATGTCGGCCAGGCTGGCGATGCGCGCCAGATCCAGGCGATGGGGCAGGCGGATCTGCTCGAAGTAGGGCTGGTTGGCAATCGGCGGCAGTTCAATGCCATAACCCTGCGGGGCCTGGATGATCTGCGCCAGCGCCAGCAGCTTCGGCACATAATCCTGGGTCTCGCGCGGCAGCGGCAGGTTCCAGTAGTCGGTGGGCAGCCCCTGATTGAGGTTGCGCTCGATGGCCCGGCTGACCGTGCCCTCGCCGGCGTTGTAGGCCGCCAGCGCCAGCAGCCAGTCGCCATTGAACATGTCATGCAGGCGGCGCAGATAGCGGATGGCGGCCTCGGTCGAGGCGGTGACATCGCGCCGGCCGTCATACCAGCGGGTCTGGCGCAGGTTGAAGTGGCGGCCAGTGGAGGGGATGAACTGCCAGAGCCCGGCGGCCTGGGCGGGTGACAGCGCCAGCGGATTGTAGGAGCTCTCGATCATCGGCACCAGCGCCAGCTCCAGTGGCAGACCCTGCTCCTCAAGGCGCTCGACCACAAAGTGGATATAGGGGCTGCTGCGCTCGGCGATACGCTGCAGTGAGCCTGGGCGGTTGGCAAAGCCAAAGCGCTGGTGGTCGATGCGCGGATTGTCATCGGCCAGATCCAGCAGCTGATAGCCGTTGCGGATCCGTGTCCAGATGTCACTGGCCGGCTGCAGGGCCGGACCCTCATGCCGGGGCATGTACCAGGGAGGCTGCTGGGTCGCGCCGAGCGCAGGGCGGGGGCTCTGGATCAGCGCGCCACGCTCTTCCAGACTGCTGCAGCCGGCCAGTGCGAGCAGCACCCCGGCCAGCAGCAGGCGGGGGGCTGTCGTCAGCGGCGGCAGGCGTCGGATAGGGAAGAGCGGCATCAGCGGTGGCACTTTGCAGGAAAAGGCGGTGGATTCTAGGAAGCGGCCACCGCCCGGGTCAAGGAAACGCACCAGGTCAAAAGGTATCCTTCCAGGTGCGCAGCAGGGCAAAGGCTTCGCTGTCGCTGCGGGGCAGCTGGCCGCATTGTGCCGCCAGTTGCTGGCGGATCGCCACTTGATCGCCGCGCAGGAACGGGTTGATGGCCCGCTCGCGGGCAATGTTTGAGGGCAGGGTGGGCTGGCCGGCGCGGCGCAGGGCTTCGGCCTCCTGCTGGTACTGCCTGAGCGCGGCGTTATCCGGCTCGACCACCTGCGCAAAGCGCAGGTTGCCGAGGGTGTATTCATGGGTGCAGTACACGGCGGTGCTGGGCGGCAGGGCGGCCAGGCGCTGCAGTGAGGCATGCATCTGTTGGGCGGTGCCCTCGAACAGCCGACCGCAACCGGCGCTGAACAGGGTGTCGCCGCAGAACAGTACGCCCTCGCCGACATGGCGGGCGAACAGGGCAATATGGCCTGCTGTGTGGCCGGGCACATGCAGCACCTGCCAGGCCTGACCCAGCACCTGCACCGTCTGGCCATCCTCCAGCGCCACATCGCGGCCGGGGATATTCTCCAGCGCCGGGCCATAGACCGTGGCCTGGGTCGCGGCCTTGAGCTCGGCAATGCCGCCGGTATGATCGCCATGGTGATGAGTGATCAGGATGGCCTCAAGGTGCATGTCCGGATGGGCGGCCAGCCAGGCGCGTACCGGGGCGGCATCCCCCGGATCGACCACGGCGCAGCGTCCCTGCGCGGCGTCGCTGAGCAGCCAGATGTAGTTGTCGTCAAAGGCAGGCAGCGGGGTAATCTGCAACATGGAAGGGCCCTGTCTGTGGGAGGAACGGTCAGTATCTTAGGCACACCCGCTCGCGCGCGGCCATACAGGAGAGATCGAGCATGCAGGTATCGGCGGTGAAGACCCGTGCACAGGTGCTGGCGCAATGGCTCGCCACGCCGTCCGGACAGCACCTGCAGGCACAGCAGCACGGTCTTTTGCAGGCGGCGCTGGCCGGCCAGGCGGTGCATTATCTGCTGCACTGCGGCAGCGATCTGGCGCAGATCGCCAATGCACGGCTGCGCCATGTGATCCGTCTGGGGGCGCCTGCCGCGGGTGTCGAGCTGATTGCCGAGGAGGCGGCCTGGCCGGTGCGCGAGCATGCGGCCGATGCGGTATTGCTGCTTAATGCGCTGGAGGGGGCAGATTCGCCCCATCAACTGCTGCGCGAGGCGGCGCGCTGCGTGCGCCCGGGTGGACATCTGCTGATTGCCGGCATCAATCCCTGGAGTCTCTGGGGGCTGCGCGCCCGGCTGCGGGGTGCTGCCGGGCAGCGAGTGCATCTGCTGGCGCCGGCGCGTCTGGCGGACTGGCTGCATCTGCTGGGCTTTGCGCTGGAGCAGCGCCGGTTCGGGTGTTATCGTCCGCCGCTTTGCACGCAGCAGACGGCGTTCTGGCCGTGGGCGGAGCATCAGGCTCAGCGCTTGCAGCTGCCGGGTGGTGGCTGTTATGTGCTGGTAGCCCGCAAGCTGGTCGCAGGGCTTCGGCCACTGCCCGATCTGCGCCGCGCATCACCGGTGCCGCTGTGTGCCGTGCCCGCGGCCAAGGTCGGCCATCAAACAGACAATCAAGGCAGGTCATGAGCGATAGCGTCGAGATCTACACCGATGGTGCCTGCAAGGGCAATCCGGGTCCTGGTGGCTGG
>CAZFFB010000311.1:0-2733 GCA_964517735.1 uncultured Pseudomonas sp. | reverse complement strand
GCAGGTCGCCCTTGCACTCGATATCCAGGTCGATCAGCCCGTGGCGGGCGATCTGGTCGAGCATGTGCTCGAGGAAGGGCACACCGATGTCGAATCGGGCCTTGCCGGTGCCATCCAGGTTGATGGAAACCTTGACCTGGGTTTCCAGGGTATTGCGCTCGACGGACGCCTTGCGTTCGGCCATTGCCAGCTCCACAGAATCACGGGGCGAAATTGAGCGGCCATTATAGGCCGCGCCCGCCGCGCTGGGCTACCGACGCGCCGGATAGCGCCAACCTGCCAGCACCTGCTGGCCATGTGCCTGCCCACAGGGCACGGCAAACACATACAATCCCCGCACCGTCACGAGGAGCCTGCCATGCCCGTCATCGTCGAACACCTCACCCAGCCCAGCGCGCAAGATCGTCTGGACCTGACCAAGATCTATGCCGATGCACCGCACTGGCTGCTGCCCCCCTATGCCTCGGCCGAGGCGCTGATCGAGGCGGGACTGGCCTGCGGCCAACTGATCGCCGGGCGCTTCAATGATCGGCTGCTGGGCGCCGCCTGGCTGATGCAGGATGGCGACGGCTGGCGCCTGTCGCACCTTTGCGTGCGCAAACTGACCCGCGGGCGCGGCGTGGCGACGCGGCTGGTGGCCGCGGCCCGCCAGCAGGCCGAGGCGGACAACCGGCCCCTGCGTCTGGTGGCGCCGCCCGAGCAGCTCGATGCCCAGGCCTGGGCGGTGCGCCTGGGGCTGGCCCTGGATCGCCGCGAGCAGGTGCTGTGATGAGGGCGACCCTGCGCATCGGCGCGGCCCTGCTCGCCGGCCTGCTGATCCTGCTGCTGCTCGGTGCGCTGGTCTTTGTCCAGCTGTTTGACCCCAACGATTACAAGGCGCAGATCCGCCAGCAGATCCAGGCCCGCAGCGGTCTGGACATCGAGCTGCGCGGACCGATCGGCTGGCGACTGTTCCCCCGGCTCGGTCTTGAGCTGCACGACCTGCAGCTGGCCAGCCGCGATCCGGCCCAGCCGCTGCTGCACATCCAGCAGCTCGGGCTGGCCGTCCAGCTGCTGCCGCTGCTGCGCCGCGAGATCCAGATGGACGCCCTGCACATCGATGGTCTGCACCTGACGCTGCTGCGCGGCAGCGATGGGCGCGGCAACTGGGAACTGCCGCAGCCGACGCACCCGGCACCCGCCCGCAGCGCCCAGACGCCAGCGGCCGACACCGCAGGCGAGCCACAGCGCGAGACGGCCACCAGCGCCGCCCCCGCTGAAGCAGCGCGCCCTGCCACGCTGGCCCTGCACATCGATAACCTTAGCGTGCGCAACGCCCGCATCGACTACCGCGACCTGCTCAGCGGCCAGCAGCTGAGCCTGCAGGGCCTTGATCTACGAAGCAGCGCCATCGGCGCCGATACCCCGATCGATCTCGCGGCCAGCGCCCTGCTCAGCCTGAACCAGCCCGCCTTGCAGGCACGTCTGAACCTGCAGACCACCCTGACGTTCGATGCCGGCTTCAGCCAGCTGACCTTCAAGGCCAGCGAACTGCACGGCGACCTGAGCGCCAGCGCCCTCGGTGAGCAGCCGCTGGCACTGCAGCTGCGCGGTGACCTGCTGCTGGACACCGCCCGCCGCCTGCTGCGCATCCAGCCACTGCGCCTGGAGGCCAGCCTGCTCAGCCTGCTCGGCCAGCTGGAGCTTGAGGCCGGCGAGCCGCCGCACCTGCAGGGCGAGCTGTCGATCGCCGCCTTTGACCTGCGCGCCCTGCTGGCACGCCTTGGCCAGACGCTGCCGGCCATGGCCGATGAGCGCAGCCTGCGTCACGTCGCCCTGGCCAGCCGCATTGAGGCCAGCCCCACGGTGCTGCAGCTCAAGGATCTGCGCCTGCAGCTGGATGACAGCGCGCTCGACGGCCAGCTGCAGCTGACGCTGGGCGAGCGAGCGCAGCTGGCCATCACGCTGGCCGGTGATCGCCTCGACCTGGACCGCTACCTCGCGCCGCAACCAAGCACCGCTACCCCGCCCGCCGCCAGCGCCGACGCAGCGCAGGTGGCCACCAGCACCAAACCTGCCGCGGAACAGGCCACTGGCGCCGGCAGCAGCGCCCTGCCGGCCACCCCGACCGAGCCGCACTGGGACGATGCCGCCTTATTCGAGCCGGCCGCGCTGCGTGACCTGCAGGGCGAGCTGACGCTTGCGCTGAACCAGCTGACGCTGCGCCGCCTGCCCTTTGAGCAGCTCACACTCAGCGCGCGCGCCCGCGATGGCCTGCTGCGTATCGATGAGGCGCACGCCGAGCTGCTGGGCGGGCGCCTGCAGCTGGACGGCCAGCTGGATGTACGCCGCGACCCGGCGCAGCTGGCCCTGAGCCTGCAGAGTGGCGGGATCGATCTGGCCCGCCTGCTCGAGCGCCTCGACCCGACGCAACCGGCGCCTATGCGTGGCAGCCTGCAGCTGCAGGCTGAGCTGACCAGCCACGGCCACAGCGCCCGCGCTTTGATCGAAAGCCTTGGCGGCAGCAGCCGTCTGCAGATCGACAACGGCGCCCTGAGCGATGCCAACCTCGAGCAGCAACTGTGCCGCGGCATCGCCCTGCTCAACCGCAAGCCGCTGACCCAGCCCTTCACCACCCGCGACACCCCGCTGCAGACCCTGAGCGCCAGCCTGCGCCTGCACGATGGCGTAGCCCGCAATGACGATCTGCTGGCCCGCGTACCGGGCCTGACCGTCAAGGGCGCAGGCGCCATC
>CAZFFB010000310.1:0-2749 GCA_964517735.1 uncultured Pseudomonas sp. | reverse complement strand
CCATCAGGCGCAGCCCGTCGCCGTCGTCATAGGTGCCCGGCTCGGTCAGGTTCTCGATTTGCTTGGCGTTCAGCTTGCCCATGCTCTGCTCCATTCCTGGGGAACGGCTGGCGTTCCCTCAATTGTTCCCACACTTATTCCCACACTTGGCCCCGGAAAGTGTGGGAACAGTGCGGACAGTTACGGAATGGATACTAGGCCGAAAGCCCCGTAATATCTAGGCCTTGAGCACTTTTGCGGAATGGGGCGGAAAGCTATTGGGCGGACTCCCTCACCGCCATATTGAAGCTGAAAGCCCCGGAATCCGGGGCTTTCGCGTTTCTGGGGCTTGGCAATCCAGCCTCGCCCCAACCCTGCCCTACCTCAATGCACTGGCTTGGCCTGCAGGCCCTCTGCCTTGCAGCTCATCCATCAGCACTGGACTCACCTAGACCAGCGCCAGCACGACGCAGTGACGCAGGCGCTGTGCAGTGAAACGGGAGCTGGAAGAAATCGTCAGTTGTTTCACCTGGCAAGGATGCCCTGCGACGCAAGCTGTCGCTGCCTACGCTTACCTTGTCAGCGCTGCTACTCTGCCACTGCCCGGAAAGGAGTCCCCGATGAACACTGCCGTATCCGCTTCACTCTCTGCCCCCAGCCTGGTCGATGAGCTGCAGACCTTCACCACCCCCGCACCGCTGAGCAGCGAGGACCACAGCGAGACAGCTGCGGACAGTCCCGTTGCCACCGAAGGCGGCAGCCCACCACCGCGCCCCGCGTCCGATCCGGACACCCTGCAGCACTGGATCAGTGCCGACCGGGCCAACCCGGAGATCGGCTGTGGCTTCGGCGAGCGGCTGGAAATGCCGCTGCATCTGCGCAATCCAGGCATCGCCGCGCAGGTCTGGAATGCCTGGTATGGCAATGCTCGCCAGGCCAACCGGGTGATGGAGCTGCTGCTCAAGGTGCGTTCGCCGGAAACCGCTTTATTGGCCCGTCCGCCCCAGCGTCCCAATCCGGCTCTGGTGCTGTCGATGCTGCTCGGCAACCCGCGTCTCGCCGAACGCCTGGTGCACCAGCTTCCACCGGGCGAGCAGGAGCAGGTCGATCCACATCGCCGCTTGATCAGCCAGCTGCGCAGCCTGATCGGGCCGAGTTATGACGAACTGGCCAGCCAGTGCCGCGAACGCGGCGCCATCGAGCTGGCCACACGAATCGAGGTCTACTGGCCGTGCATGGCCTGGCTGCATGAGCAGGGTGCCTACCATCACCCGTGGGCCGAGCCGCTGTTGCTGCTCGGGCTGCTGGGCGTCGGCCTGCAGGACAGCCCTCTGCAGGGAGCCGACCGTGCTCGCCTCCTGTTCGCCACCAGCCTGCTGCTGCATGCCCTGCCGCCGCGTCTGGCCGCCCTGCTGGCCATCCATGCACCGCCGTTCCGCGAGTGCGGCGCCCAGCCGTTCCGCTTCTTCGGCCTCACCTGCGAGACGTTCGACGCGACACGTCCGCTGTGGCAGCAGGTGGACGCCCAGGTGGCGAGCGATACCCTGGCCTGCCTGCTCAGCGCCGGCAGCCCGGTCGATCACGCCCCCACGGCCCTGCAGCAGGTGCGCCGGCTGGAGGCCCGTCTGGTCCAGCACGGCAGCCTGCCGCGCACCTTCGCCAGCCTCTATCAGCGCTTCTGCGACGAGGATGCCGGACCGCGCTACGCCCAGCTGCGCGAGGCCTTCGTGCGCTACAGCGCCGCCCTGGAGATCGATCTGGAGGCCGGCGCGCTGCCGGCGCAGCTGATCGGCCGACCGCTGCCGTTCGAGCGCATCGACGACCATGACCACCTGCAACAGCAGCTGCGCGCGCTGGTCGCCCAGGAGGCGCAGTGCATCGACATCCCCGACCTGCTCGCCGCCAGCCAACAGCGCCTCGACCGCCTGCAGGCCATGCACGCGCAGATCATGGCGCTGGGGCAAACGCCCTCGGTCTCCGGCCTGCTGAAGATCGCCGAACTGGCCGAGGCCGCGCGCCAGGAAATTCTCGCCAACCGTGACTGGTTCACCCGCTCGCTGGCCGAGACACGCCCCTACGTGGCGCTCTGGGAAGGCTTCTACGCCGGGATCGACCAGCTGCAGCGTCAAGCCACGCCGCCGCGCAAGAGCGAGAAGCGCGAGCGTCCGAGTGCCGAGCCGCAGGTCAACCTCCCCGCACCGTCACTCAGCAATGACAGCGAGGCGATTCTGCACCTGCGCCAGCAACTGCACGACACCCGCCTCGCCGCCGAGCAGTTGCGCGAAGAGCTCAAGGAGGCGCGCGGCGAGCAGCATCGCCTGCAGCGCATGGCCGAGGCCGTCGGCGCGCTGACCCCGCGCATCAGCGCTCCGGCAGTCGATACCGCACTGCTGCGCCGGGTCGCCCAGGCCCGCGACAGCCTCAGTCCCAGCGAGGTACTGGCCTATTTCAGCCAGCTCGCCGGCTCGCGGCTGGTGGTGCTGGACAGCGCCTGGCGCTCGGCCGCCGAGTATCCGGGGGCCTTCGCCGCCAGCGAGCGGCTGTTCGATCTGCTCGACAAGCTGCTGTTCCCCTACCTCGACGCGCTCAACGCAGGCACTCCGGACAGCCAGGCGCGCGCGGTATTTGGCAGCAAGGCCTACAGCGCCAAGGAGTCGGATACCACCCTCAGCGACGCCCGCCTGCGCGCCCAGCGCGAGTTCCTCTGGCAGGGCGAGAAGCGCCTGTTCGAGCGTCAGGCCTTGCGCGATGCCGTCGCTGATGGCCGTCA
>CAZFFB010000309.1:0-2761 GCA_964517735.1 uncultured Pseudomonas sp. | reverse complement strand
AGTGCAGCGCGCCAAAATAGTTGACCGCCATGATGCGCTGGAACACCGCAAGATCGGTGTCGGCAAACGCACTGCGGTGGGTAATGCCGGCATTGTTGATCAGCACATCGATGCCGCCAAACTGCTCGATGGCCCGCGCCACGCTGGCCTGCACGCACTCGGCATCGGCCACATCACAGCACAGCGCCAGACTCTCGGCATTGAGGGGATCGCGCAGATGCTGCACCAGACTGTCCAGCGCCGGCCCGTCCCGATCCAGCAGGATCAGCCGTGCCCCGGCCTTGGCAAAGCGCAGGGTCAGCGCCCGACCGATGCCTGCACAGGCGCCGGTGATCATCACCACCTTGCGCTCGAACACCTTGCTGACGAACACCTTGCGAATGACCCGTTGCATGACCGCACCTCACTGACGTTTCTGCGAGCTTAGCCGCTGCGGCGGGCGCCGGACAGACTCAGCGCGGCCGCGGCTTGGCCCGCGCGGTGGGTTCGGCGACCAGCGGGTCGTCCGGCCAGTAGTGCTTCGGGTACCGGCCCTTCAAATCCTTCTTCACCTCCGTGTAGGTGTTGGCCCAGAAGCTGGCCAGGTCCTGAGTGACCTGCACCGGGCGCTGCGCCGGCGACAAGAGGTGCAGCTTGACGCCCAGGCGCCCGCCGGCGATGCGCGGCGTGGCGGCCAGGCCGAACAGCTCCTGCAGGCGCACCGCCAGCACCGGCGGCTCTTCGCTGTAGTCAAGGCGGATCCTTGAGCCGGACGGCACATCCAGCACCTTCGGCGCCAGCGCGTCGAGACGCTGCGCCAGCGGCCAGGGCAGCAGATTCTGGAGGATCGACGCCAGATCCAGCGCGGCGAAATGGCTGAGCCGGCTGACCTTGCCCAGATACGGCAGCAGCCAGTCCTCCAGCGTGGCGAGCAGCGCGGCATCGGACACATCCGGCCACTCGCTGACGCCCTGCTCTGCCAGATCGAGGCGGCGCAGCAGCAGGATGCGCGCCTGCCACTGGCGCAGCTCCGGCGTCCAGGCCAGCAGCTCAAGGCCCTTGCGCCGCACCAGCTGGATCAGCGCGCGGCCACGGGTGGCCTCATCCAGATCGGCCAGCGCTTCACTGGACAGCACCAGCTCGCCGACCTTGCGCTGGCGCTCGGCGCGCAGCACGCCCTCGCGCGCGTCCCAGTCAAGCAGCTCGCTTGAGCTGACCTGCTCGGCCAGCGGGCCGTCGAACAGCGCCGGGTCGAGTTCGGCGGCCAGGTAGATGCGCTCCTCGCGCTGGCCCTGGCGGCTGCCCAGATCGGCGATCACCAGCCACTCGTGCTTCATCAGCGCATCGGCCTCAAGGAACTGCGCGGCGCGGCCATTGGCCAGCCGGTAGTCGGCACTGCCTGCGCGGCGCTGGCGGGCGATGCGGTCGGGATAGGCGAAAGCCAGCAGGCAGCCCAGCCAGCGCGGATGTTCGGGATCACTGACCGGCTGCTCGCCCCCCTTCGGTAGCAGGCTGCGGAACTGGCGGGCCAGCTGGCGGGCACGCTGCACACCGCCCTGGGCTGTGCGCGGGCCGCGCGACTCGCCGGACAGCAGCGCCAGCCGGCTGTGCAGATCGGCACCCGCGCCGCGCAGGATGTCGCGCTCGGAGAGCAGCGCGGCGAGATCAGCGGCCAGCGCGCCGAGGCCGAGGCTCTGCCCGCGCAGCAGCAGGTGGGCGAGGCGCGGATGGGTTGGCAGCGTGGCCATCGCCTGACCGTGGGCGGTCAGCGTCCAGCCGCTGCCGCGCGGCGCCAAGGCGCCGAGGCGCTGCAGCAGCTCGCGGGCCTGGCTGAGTGCGGCGGCCGGCGGCGCATCGAGCCAGACCAGATCATTCACCTCGTCGACGCCCCAGCGCGCCAGCTGCAGGGCCAGGCCGGTCAGATCGGCCTGGAGGATCTCGGCGCTGCCGTGGGTGGCCAGTTGCTCGTGCTGGGTCTGCGACCACAGCCGGTAGCACACCCCCGGCTCGAGGCGGCCGGCGCGGCCGGCGCGCGGGGGCGCCGCGGCGCGCGAGATGCGCGGGGTGTCCAGGCGGGTCATGCCGCTGGCCGGGTCGAAGCGCGGCACCCGTTCGAGGCCGGCGTCGATCACCACGCGCACGCCGTCGATGGTCAGGCTGGTCTCGGCGATATTGGTGGCCAGCACCACCTTGCGCAGGCCGGCCGGCGCCGGCTCGATGGCGGCGCGCTGGGCAGCCAGGTCCAGCTCGCCGTGCAGCGGGCAGAGCAGGATGTCGTCACGCGTGCCGAGCGCCTCCTCCAGCGTCGCCTGCACGCGGCGGATCTCCGCCTGGCCGGGCAGGAACACCAGCAGGCTGCCGCTCTGTTCGGCCAGCGCCTGGAGAATCGTCTGGGTCACCCGCGGCTCCAGCGCCTCGCCGGGCTGGGCGGCGCGCCCCCAGTGGATGTCCACCGGGAACATGCGCCCCGCGCTGCGCACCCGCGGCGCATCGCCGAGCAGCGCGGCAAGGCGCTCGCCGTCGAGGGTCGCCGACATCGGCAGCACCTTGAGCGGCGGGCCGTCGCGCAGCAGTTCGCGGCCATTGAGGGTCAGCGCCAGGGCCAGGTCGGCGTCCAGGCTGCGCTCGTGGTATTCGTCGAGGATCACCAGGCCGACGCCTTCCAGGCCGGGATCATCCTGCAGGCGGCGGGCGAGGATGCCCTCGGTGACCACCTCGATGCGCGTGCGCGGGCCGACCTTGCTATCCAGGCGGATGCGGTAGCCGACCGTCTCGCCGACCG
>CAZFFB010000308.1:0-2771 GCA_964517735.1 uncultured Pseudomonas sp. | reverse complement strand
CCGCCGCTCCCGGCCGCCCCAGCCCCCCTCCCCCCACCCGCCACCTGGCCCGCAGGCCCTCGGCGGCGCGCACGCGCTCTGAGGCCGCGCCCAGCGCACGCACCCGCGCGCGTCCGGTCAGGCCGCCGGGGCGGCCGGGGTTGAGGTTGTGCGCGCCGAGCGCCTTGAGTTCATGGGTCAGCTGGCGCAGATCGCTGTAGTGCAGCACGCGGCGTTCCGTGCCCAGTTCGAGCACGTCCAGACCGCTGGCCGCGCACAGCGCCCGGTAATCGTCGAGCGGGCGGAAGCGGTTGACGTGGACGAAGCCGTCCACCGCCTGCCAGCTATCGCGCAGCTCCTGCAGGGTGCCAGCGCACAGGCTGCTGAACGCCAGCACCCCGCCCGGCTGCAGGACGCGCCGCGCCTCGGCCAGCACCGCGGCGAAGTCGGCGCACCACTGCAGGGCAAGGCTGGAGAAGATCAGCTGCTGGCTGGCAGAGGCCAGCGGCAGGCGCTCGGCATCGCCGCAGACGAACTGGCGCGCACCGCCCAGCGGCCGGGCGTGGCGCAGCATGCCCTCGGCGATGTCCAGCGCGGTGCCGCACGCCTCGGGGAAGCGCGTGGCCAGGGCGCGGCTGAAGTGCCCGGTGCCGCTGCCCAGATCGACCCAGCGTGCCGGCATCAGGCCGGCCGGCAGACGCGCCAGCAGCTCGGCACCGACTGCGCGCTGCAGTTCGGCCACGCTGTCGTAGCTGGCCGCGGCGCGTGAGAAGGAGGCGGCGACCTGGCGCTTGTCGGGCAGCACGCCCTGCTCGTCAGTCATGCCCGGACTCCCCGGAACGGCGGGTACGCCACGCGTCGCGAACGAGGTGCAACGCTGCTCGGGATGCCCCGGGATGTGCGTGGCGAATCCTAGGCATCGGCGGCCTCGCGGATGAATTCGTCGATCAGCGCGGCCAGCGCCTGCGGCTGTTCGGCGACGAAGGCATGGCCGCAGTCTTCCAGCACGTCCACCTCGCCGGCCGGCAGCAGCGCCAGCAGGGCGCTGGCGGCGCTGGCCGGGAGCAGTTCGTCGTGCCCGGCGAGCAGGTGCAGCTGCGGCCCAGCAAAACCGGCCAGCGCGGCACGGTTGTCCAGCGCGGCGAGCACGTCAAGACCGGCGAGCAGCGCCGCCGGCACGGCCTCCGGCAGGCCGCGCTGCAGCTGGCGGGCCAGGGCACGGGCATCGGGGCTGCCTTCGGCGCAGAGCACGGCAAAGCGTTTCAGGGTGGTGCTGGCATTCACCGAGCAACCGGTGCGGAAGGCAGCGAAGGTCAGCGGGTCCATCGCCTCTGGCCAGTCGTCGCGGGCGACGAAGCAGGCGTTGCTGGCCAGGGTGATCAGGCCGCGGCAGCGTGCGCCGCGCCGCGCCGCCAGGGCGCTGGCGAGCATGCCGCCGAGCGACCAGCCGCCCAGCCAGGCATCAGCGGGCAGGCGTGCGTCCAGTTCGGCCAGCCAGGCCTCGGGGTCGGCGGACTCCAGCGCCGGCAGCGCGGCCAGCGTGGTGGGCAGGCCCAGCCCGTTGAGGGCATCGACCAAGGGTTGCAGGGCGGCCGGGCCGAGGCCCCAGCCGGGCAGCAGGATCAGTGGGCTCATGGTCATTCCTCGGCAGTGGGCAGCAGCGCCTGGCATTCGCCCAGCGCCGCGAGCAGCCGCTCGAGCTGGGCGAAGCTGTGCGCGGCGGACAGGGTGACGCGCAGCCGGGCGGTGCCGGCCGGCACGGTGGGCGGACGGATCGCGCCGACCAGGATGCCGCGCGCGCGCAGCAGGCGGGAAAACTCCACGGCGCGGGCGCTGTCGCCGATCAGGATCGGCTGGATCGGCGTCGGGCTGTCCAGCAGGGTCAGGCCCAGCCCGGCGGCACCGGCGCGGAAGCGGGCGATCAGCGCATTCAGGTGTTCGCGGCGCCAGTGTTCGGCGCGCAGCAGTTCGAGGCTCTTCAGCGTCGCGCAGGCCACCGCTGGCGGCTGGCTGGTGGTGTAGATGTACGGTCGGGCGAACTGGATCAGTGTCTCGATCAGCTCCGCGCTGCCGGCGACGAAAGCCCCGGCAGTGCCGAACGCCTTGCCGAGGGTGCCGACCAGTACCGGGACGTCGTCCAGGCCAAGGCCGAAGTGCTCGACGATGCCGCCTCCCGTGGCACCGAGGGTGCCGAAGCCGTGGGCGTCGTCGACCAGCAGCCAGGCATCCTTCTGGCGGGCCGCCGCGCGCAGCGCCGGCAGGTCGGCCAGGTCGCCATCCATGCTGAACACGCCGTCGGTGACCACCAGGGTGTTGCCGCCTGCCTTGTCCAGACGGCTGGCGAGGCTGGCGGCGTCATTATGCAGGTAGCGCGAGAAGCGCGCGCCGGAAAGCAGCCCGGCATCCAGCAGCGAGGCGTGGTTGAGGCGGTCTTCCAGCACCGTGTCGCCCTGGTCGACCAGCGCGGTGACCGCGGCGAGGTTGGCCATGTAGCCGGTGGAGAACAGCAGCGCGCGCGGCCGGCCGGTGAATTCGGCGAGCGCCTCCTCCAGCGCGTGGTGCGGCTGGCTGTGGCCGACCACCAGATGCGAGGCACCGCCACCGACACCCCACTGCTGTGCGCCCTGCTGCAGCGCGCGGATCACCTCGGGATGATTGGCCAGGCCGAGGTAGTCGTTGGAGCAGAAGGCCAATAACTGTCGGCCATCGACCTGCACCAGCGGCCCGTGCGGACTCTCCAGCAAGGGCCGCTGGCGATAGGCGCGCGCGTGCGCGTGGGATTTACCAAAGTG